>DASTID010000141.1:0-2183 GCA_035717905.1 Sphingomicrobium sp.
CAGGAAGGCTGCGACAAATTCTGCACCTACTGCGTCGTGCCCTATACTCGCGGCGCCGAGATTTCGCGGCCATGGCAAGACATTGTCACTGAAGCCCACGCCCTCGTCGACGGCGGCGCGCGCGAGATCGTCTTGCTCGGGCAGAATGTGAACGCCTGGGCCGACGGGCCTCGCGGGCTCGCGGAGCTGATCAGCGCGCTTGCACAGATCAACGGGTTGGAGCGCATCCGCTACACCACCAGCCATCCGGCCGACATGACCGGTGCGCTGATCGCGGCGCACGGCGAGGTCGACAAGCTGATGCCCTACCTCCATTTGCCGGTGCAGTCGGGCAGCAACCGCGTGCTGAAGGCGATGAACCGCAGCCACTCGGTGGAGTCTTATCTGGCGACGATCGACAAGATACGCGCCGCGCGGCCGGACATCGCGCTGAGCGGGGACTTCATCGTCGGCTTCCCCGGTGAGACCGACGAGGATTTCGAAGCGACACTGAGGATCGTCGATCAAGTGCGCTACGCTTCGGCGTATTCGTTCAAGTACAGCGCTCGGCCGGGGACGCCCGCGGCAACCATGGAGAACCAGATTCTGCGCGAGGTGATCGACGAGCGGTTGCAACGGCTCCAGCATCGGATCAATGCGCACCGGCTGGCGTTCAATCGCTCGAAGGTGGGCGTGGACACGCATGTGCTGATCGAGCGCAACGGCAAGCATCATGGCCAGATGGTCGGCCGCTCGCCCTGGCTTCAATCGGTCCATGTCGAGACGGATGCTCGGCCCGGCGACATCATCTCCGTCACCCTCGTCGCCGCCGGCCCCAACAGCATGACCGGCGCCGTCCGCCAGAAAGTAGCCGCCTGATGGCCCGCCGCGAACTTGCCGCCGTCCCGGCCAATGAGCAGGGGCGCGCGCGGCTCGAGCTCGAGTTCGAGCAGCCCTATCTGCTCGGCCCTTTGTTCGGCGATTACGACCGCCACCTGATCACCATCGAGAATCGGCTCGGCGTCCATATCGCCGCGCGCGGGAACCGTGTGCAGATCGAGGGCGAGGCCGACGCCGCAGCACGCGCCCGCGACGTGCTGATCGGCCTCTACAACCGGCTCGACAGCGGCCAGGACGTCGACGCGGAAGCAGTCGAGGCGGTGCTCGGCATGGCCGCCCAGCCGCATCTCGACGGCATCATCCAGGAGGAAGTGACCTCCGCCCCCAAGGTGATGATCCGCACCCGCAAGAAGACCATCGTCCCGCGCTCCGCGGTGCAGACGGTGTACATGGACGCGCTCGCCCGCGACGAGATGATCTTCGCGCTGGGCCCGGCCGGCACCGGCAAGACCTATCTCGCGGTCGCACAGGCGGTGTCGCAGCTGATCAGCGGCAGCGTCGACCGACTGATCCTGTCGCGGCCGGCGGTGGAAGCGGGCGAGCGGCTCGGCTTCCTGCCGGGCGACATGAAGGACAAGGTCGATCCCTATCTGCGCCCGCTCTACGACGCGCTGTACGACATGCTTCCGACCGAGCAGGTCGAGCGCCGCATCGCCTCGGGCGAGATCGAGATCGCGCCGCTCGCGTTCATGCGCGGCCGAACGCTCAACGACGCGTTCATCATCCTCGACGAGGCGCAGAACACGACGCCTTTGCAGATGAAGATGTTCCTGACCCGCTTCGGCATGCGCAGCCGGATGGTGATCTGCGGTGACCCGCACCAGGTCGACCTCCCCGATCCGTCGAAATCGGGGCTCGCCGACGCGGTTGGACGGCTCGAGCGGGTCAAGGGCATCGCCGTCGTGCGCTTCACCGCAGCGGATGTCGTTCGCCATCCGCTCGTCGGGCGGATCGTCGATGCCTACGAGGGCCCGACCGCGGTCCGGGACGTGGGTGGATGATGCTCGAGATCGCGCTCGAAGCCGACGGAGAGTGGGACAGTAGCCGCTCGTGGCTGCCGCTCGCGCGCAAGGCGGCCGAAGCGGCGATCGCGGAAAGCGCTTATGCCGAACTCGGCGAGTTCGAGCGACCGGTCGAAATTTCGGTCACGCTGACCGGCGACGAGCAGGTGCGCGCGCTCAACGCCAAGTGGCGCGGCAAGGACCAGCCGACCAACGTGCTGTCGTTTCCGATGGCGGACGAGCTGGATTTGACGCGCGCAAACGTTGCAGAACGAGAACTGTTGTTGGGAGACATCGTGCTCG
>DASTID010000142.1:0-3862 GCA_035717905.1 Sphingomicrobium sp.
GGCAACGGTTTCGACCCGCGGCTCAGAACCAAGATAGATCGCCACGCCGCCGGTTCGCGCGAGCGTCGCGCGGTCGAGCTTGAGCCAGCGCGGAACGCAGCCCTTGGGCAACCAGCGGTCGGACACGGCGATGTCGGCATCGGCGCAGGCGCGGGTCAGCGCGATCCAGTCGATCCGTTGCGGCGACCGCGTCGCGAGCAGTCGCCATTCCCTGCCCCCGCTCCGTAGCAGCGCGACGCATGCGTCCTTCGAGCAGGCGCTGTAGGGCCGAGCCGCAAGCTCGGCCGGCTCGCCGTCGAACCCGGCGGCCTCGGCGAAGATGCTGCGGATGAAATCGCCCGTGCGGTCGCGCAGCAGGCGCGGCGTCCCATCCCCGTCGATGACCGCAAGATGGCGCCCGTCGCCGGTCACGAGTAAATCGGGCGACGGGCTGAACGCCGCCGCTACGGCACCCACGGCGAGCGGCAGGAGACCGAGCAGGCGGGCGCGCGTCGTCCACAGGCACAACCACAGGCCGCCCGCGACCATCAGCGCGAACGCCCAGACCGGCATGGCCGGAAGCAGCGCGACCGCTCCGCGCGCGTCCGCCACATGGTGCGCAAGCCACAGCAATGCGTCGATCGCCAGCCCGCACAGCAGCCACAAGGGCTGGCCGAGGCCGACCGCGCCAAGCAGCAGCGCGCCGGCCTCGAGCGGCATGATCACGAACGTCGTCAGCGGAATCGCGACGATGTTCGCCGCGACGCCGTAGAGCCCGGCGCGGTGGAAGTGGAACAAGGCGAACGGGATCAGCGCGATCTCGACGGCAAGCCCGGTCGCGGCCATCGCCAGCAAGGCGCGCGCGACGCGTCCGGGAATGCCTTCGTCGCGCCGCTGGAACAAGCGCCGCGCCCAGACGGTCGAATGGAGCGCAACGATCGCCGTCACCGCCGCGAAGCTCATCTGGAAGCTTGCCCCGGCCAGCGACTCGGGACGAATCAGCAGCACGACCAAGGCGCCGACGGCGATCAGCCGGATGCTGAACGCTTCTCGGCCAAGGGCGATTCCGGCGAGGATCAGCAGCGCGGCAACGCAGCTCCTGACCGTCGGCACCTGGGCGCCGGTGAGTAAGGTGTAGCCGATGCCGGCGGCGGCCGCGACGCCGGCGGAGACGAGCACCAGGTTGACGCGGAGCGCCAGCCGCTCGCTCAGCGCCAGCAGCTTGAGGCTGAGCAGCATGGCCGCGGCAACCACCGCCGCGATGTGGAGGCCGCTCACCGACAGCAAATGCGTGAGGCCGCTGCGGCGCATCGCCTCGGCGTCGTCCTCGGCGACCGAATGCTGGTCGCCGGTGGCGAGCGCGATCGCGATCCCGGCTGAGTCGGCGGGCAAGCTGCCGGTGATGATCGTGCGCAGGCCGTTGCGCGCCTTGTCGAGGCCGCGTGGCTCGGCGGGCTCGACGACGGCGATCGCGCCAAGCGCCTTGCCCACCGCGCCGATGCCGCGGAACCAGGCGTCGCGCGCGAAATCGTAGGTGCCGGGCAGCGCCATCGGCGGCGGAGGCGCAAGCCGCGCGCGAACCCGGATACGCGCGCCCGGCGCGACGCCGGCCGGGAGCTTGTCCAAATCGACCGAGACCCGCACACTCGGCGGCAGCTCCGTGCCCACGGGACTGACGAGCAGCCGCGCCGTCTCCCTCGCGACCAGATAATCGATCGAGTCGACCCGTCCCGCGACTTCGGTGACGAGCGGGCGCGTCAGGCGCGGCGCGGCGACCCACGACGAGCGCGCCCAGACCAGAGCGCAGCCGAGGCTCGCGGCCAGCGCGAACCAGGCGAGCGCCCGCCCGGCTCGGCCCCGCCCGAACGCGAAGCCGGCAATGCCTGAGCCGGCGACGATCAGCAGGAAGGCCGCCCATTCGCTCGGCTGGCCGAGCGCGAACCACGCCGCGATGCCGCTTCCGAACCCGACCACGAACCAAGGCGGCAGCTGCGCGCGCTCCGCCTCGAGGAGCCGCTCGAGCGCCTCGCCGGCCGCGCGAAATCGCGCCCTCCAATAGCCCCGAGCCCGCTGTGGAAGAGGCGCACCCGCTATGTTAGGGGCGCTCGTCCATTGCACTGCACAATAGATGAACGGAATGCGGGCTTGAGCGCAAGCGGCTTGTCACAACCGGTGGTCACGCGCTTCGCGCCGTCGCCGACAGGGTTTCTGCACATCGGCGGCGCGCGGACCGCGCTGTTCAACTGGCTGTTCGCCCGTCACCACGGGGGCAAGTTCGTTCTGCGCATCGAGGATACCGATCGCGCGCGCTCGACCAAAGACGCCATCGACGCGATCCTCGACGGGATGACCTGGCTCGG
Source organism: Sphingomicrobium sp. (assembly GCA_035717905.1). Classification (GTDB taxonomy): domain Bacteria; phylum Pseudomonadota; class Alphaproteobacteria; order Sphingomonadales; family Sphingomonadaceae; genus Sphingomicrobium. The sequence continues at coordinate 2,340 of DASTID010000142.1, forward strand.
GCTCGATTGGGACGGGCACGAATATTACCAGTCGCAGTTCTGGGCGCGACACGCCGAGATCGCGCACAAGATGCTCGACCGCGGGCACGCCTACCGGTGCTACATGACGCAGGACGAGCTCGCCGCCCAGCGCGAGCTCGCCGCGAAGGAGCGGCGGCCGTTTCGGATCGACAGCCCGTGGCGCGACGTCGCTGAACAGCAAGGCGACAAGCCGTTCGTGATCCGCCTCAAGGCGCCGCGCGAGGGCGAGACCGTGATCGACGACCAGGTCCAGGGCCGGGTCACGGTGCAAAACAGCGAGATCGACGATTTCGTCCTGCTCCGCTCCGACGGCACGCCGACCTACATGCTGGCGGTGGTCGTCGACGATCACGACATGGGCGTGACCCACGTGATCCGCGGCGACGACCATTTGAACAACGCCTTCCGACAGCTCGCGATCATCCGCGCGATGGGGTTCCTCGAGCCAGTCTATGCGCATGTGCCGCTGATCCACGGGCCCGACGGCGCCAAGCTCTCCAAGCGCCACGGCGCGCTCGGCGTCGACGCCTATCGCGACGAACTCGGAATGCTGCCCGAGGCCGTATTCAACTATCTGGTCCGCCTCGGCTGGGGACACGGCGATGCCGAGATCATTTCCCGGGACCAGGCGATCGCATGGTTCGGCCTCGATCATGTCGGCAAGTCGCCGTCGCGCTTCGATTTCAAGAAGCTCGAAAATCTCAACGGCCACTACATCCGCGAGGCGGAGGATGCGCGGCTCGCCGCTTTGGTTGCGCCGAAGCTCGGCGTCTCGGCCGGACAGCAGGACCTGCTGGTAAAGGCGATGCCCGAGCTCAAGGCCCGCGCCCACACTATCCACGAGCTTGCCGACGGCGCGCGATTCCTGTTCGAGAGCCGCCCCCTGGATATCGACGATGCGGCGGCCGCGCTGCTCACGCCCGAGGCGCGCAATCTGCTCGCCGCCGCTCACCGCGCGCTTGCCGCTCTTGCCGAGTGGGACGCGGCGTCGTTAGAGGCAGCCATCCGCGAGACCGCGGAGACCAATGGAGCGAAGCTCGGCAAGCTGGCCCAGCCGCTCCGCGCCGCCTTGACCGGGCGGACGACGTCTCCCGGGATCTTTGATGTGCTTGCGTTACTCGGCCGGGACGAGAGCCTCGCGCGCATCGCCGACCAGATGGAGCCGAACCCATGACCGACCAGACCGCATCGATCGCCACGCCCCGCGGAAGCGTCGACTTCCCGCTGCTCGACGGTTCGGTCGGTCCCGAGGTCGTCGACATCCGCAAGTTCTACGGCGAGACCGGGATGTTCACCTACGATCCCGGCTTCACCTCGACCGCCAGCTGCCAGAGCGCGATCACCTATATCGACGGCGAGAAAGGCATCCTGCTCCACCGCGGCTACCCGATCGACCAGCTCGCCGAGCAGTCGACCTTCATGGAGGTCGCCTATTTGCTGCTCCACGGCGAGTTGCCCAAGGGCGACGAGCTCGACGAGTTCACCTACACGATCAGCCGCCA
>DASTID010000143.1:0-15474 GCA_035717905.1 Sphingomicrobium sp.
GCGCCCTTGAGGTTGATCGACCCCTTGAGCGATGGCGTCTCGATGCGCACGCGCGGTGTCGCGCGGAGCACCACGCTGCGGGTCCGCAGCGTCTTCGCGGTCGCCGGAGTGGCCTGCGTCGGCTGGGCTTGCGTCGGCTGGGCCTGCTGCGGGACCGGCCGTTGCTTGCCGCCCTCGACCTCGCTGCTCGGCGGGTTCGCGGTGGGGAAGAATTTGTTGGCGGCCCAACTCCAGCCGAGGAGCACGAGCGCGCTCAGCACCACCGCGATGACCAGGTTCTTGCTGTCGTTCACTTAAGAATCCTCGTCATGGTACCGGATCGTAGCCCTGGCCGCCCCACGGATGGCAGCGGCAGATGCGCTTGAGGGCCATCCACCCCCCGCGCGCGGCGCCATAGCGGGAGATTGCGGTGATCGCATAGGCCGAGCAGCTCGGCTGATAGCGGCAACTCGGGGGAAGGATCTGTGACGGGCCTTTCTGCCAGCCCTTGGCGACCAGGATCATCAGGCGCGCGATCATGGACTCGTCATTGCGAGCGCAGCGAAGCAATCCAGTTTGGATCGCCGCGTCGCTTCGCTCCTCGCGATGACAAGAACGGGGCTCATTTCCGCAGTCCATCCAGGGCGTTCGCAAGCTCCGAGCGCATGAGCGAGAACTCCCGCTCGACGCCCCCGGAGCGGCCGATCATTACATGGTCGGCGCCGGCGAAGCCCTGTTGCGGGATGATCTCGCGGGCGAGCGCGCGGAACCGGCGCTTCATTCGGTTGCGGACGACCGCTCCGCCGATTTTCCTGGTCACCGTGAACCCGACGCGCATCGCGGCGCTCGCGTCCTTGCGATCGCGGACGAGGAGAATGAAGCCGGGCGTCGAGGCGCGCTTGCCGCCGTTCGCGGCGAGGAAGTCGGCGCGCTTGCGGATCGTTGCTAGGCGCTGAGCTTCTTGCGGCCGCGCCCGCGACGGGCGTTCAGCACCTTGCGCCCGCCCGGGGTCGCCATGCGGGCGCGGAACCCGTGCCGGCGCTTGCGGACCAGGTTGCTCGGCTGGAAGGTGCGCTTCATCGCTCATGCCTCAAATCTGAAGAAAAAAGGGCCGCCCTCGAAGGCAGCCGCTGTCGTGCGCGCCGATAGTGGAGGAGGCGCTCCAAGTCAATTGCCGGGCCCCGGCTCCTCGCGCTTGCGGAGCGCTTCGCGGCGGCGCTGCGCGCTCGGCCGCCGAAGCGCCCAGTCCATCCATCGCCCGGCCTTGGGCTGCCAGCGCTTGAGTCTCACATAATGCCGCTTGGCCCACATGCTGGTCCGCAGCACCAGCGCCAGCCCGGGCGCGATCAGGAAGATGCCGCCCGGGCCGGGCAGCGGCGCGATGATGAAGCCGCCGATGATCAGCAGCACGCCGAGCGCGAACATGCCCCACTCCACCACCGGGCTGTCGAGGAAAGCGCGCCACTGCTTGCGACTGATCATGCCGCGCCATGTGGCGGCGCTCGCCGGTTCGCGCAACCCGCTTGCGGCACTGGCGCCCGGCAAGCTACCGTGCGGTCGCCGAGCTAGGGGGAAGTCTGACCAGTTTCGCGTGTTCGGGGGGCGTGGCCTGATGGCCGCGACCGTCGCGACCGTCGCCTATCTCGGGCTCGAGGCCCGCGCCGTCGAGGTGCAGGTCCAGCTCTCGTCGGGCGTGCCGAAGTTCACCATCGTCGGCCTGCCCGACAAGGCGGTCGCCGAGAGCCGCGAGCGGGTGCGCGCGGCGCTGGCCTCGATCGGCCTGGCGCTGCCGCCCAAGGTCATCACCGTCAACCTGTCGCCGGCCGACCTGCCCAAGGAAGGCTCGCATTACGATTTGCCGATCGCCTTGTGCCTGCTGGCCGCGATCGGCGCGACCGACGCCGAGACGCTCTCGCATTACGTCGCGGTCGGCGAGCTGTGCCTCGACGGGCGCATCGCCGCTTCGCCCGGGGTGTTGCTCGCGGCGATCCACGCGTCGGGGCTCGACAAGGGCCTGATCTGCCCGGCTGCGCAGGGAAGTGAAGCGAGCTGGGCCGGCGAGCTCGACGTGATCGCCGCCCCCGACCTGCTGGCTTTGCTCGCGCATCTCAAAGGTACCGCGCTGCTTCCCGCGCCGCCCGCGGCCGAGGCCGACCCGCCCGACGGCGGTCCCGACCTGGCCCAGGTCAAAGGGCAGGAAGTCGCCAAGCGCGCGCTCGAGATCGCCGCGGCGGGCGGGCACAACCTGTTGATGAGCGGCCCGCCCGGGGCGGGGAAATCGCTGCTCGCGGCCTGCCTTCCCGGCATCCTGCCGCCGCTTCAGCCGTCGGAAGCGCTCGAAGTGTCGATGGTCGCATCGGTCGCCGGAGAGCTCGGCGGCGGGCGGATCAAGCGCACGCGCCCCTATCGCTCGCCGCACCACAGCGCCTCGATGCCGGCGCTGGTCGGCGGGGGCCTGCGCGTCCGCCCCGGCGAGATCAGCCTTGCCCATCTCGGCGTGCTGTTCCTCGACGAATTGCCCGAATTCCAGCGGCCGGTGCTCGATTCGCTCCGCCAGCCGCTCGAGACCGGCTCGGTCAGCGTCGCGCGCGCCAACACCCACGTGACGTTCCCGGCGCGGGTGCAGCTGGTGGCGGCGATGAACCCGTGCCGTTGCGGCCATTTGGGCGACCCGGCGCTGGCCTGCAGCCGCGCCCCGCGCTGCGCCGCCGATTACCAGGCGCGCGTCTCGGGCCCATTGCTCGACCGGATCGACCTTCATGTCGAGGTGCCCGGCGTGTCGGCCGCCGACCTCACGCTTCCAGCGCCGGCCGAGGGCAGCGCCGAAGTCGCGAAACGGGTCGCCGACGCCCGACAGGTCCAGGCCGACCGCTACAATGGCGCCGGCGTGCGCACCAATGCCGAGGCCGACGGCGAGCTGCTCGACGGAGTCGCGACGCCCGACGAACCGGGTCGCAAGCTGCTCGCCGACGCGGCAGCGGCGATGCGCTTGTCGGCGCGTGGTTTCCATCGCGTGATGCGGGTGGCGCGGACCATCGCCGACCTCGCCGGAGCCGAGCAGGTCGGCCGCATCCACGTCGCCGAGGCACTCAGCTACCGCCGGCAGGCGCCACGCAATTAGTTGCGCTCAGGGAATGAGCGGCTAGCATCGGGGCTTCACAAAGGGGGAGACACCATGACTTCGACGAACATGACTCCGGTCGACTGGGCCAAGCGCCCGATCCACAAATATGCGGATTTCACCGGCCGCGCGCCGCGCGCCGAATATTGGTGGTACGCGCTTGCGCTGGTCATCGTCTTTGTCGTGCTCGGCATCGTCGAGAGCATGATCGGCCTGAAGGGCATGCTGTTCGGCGTCTATGGTCCCCTGACCGGGCTGCTGTGGCTGGCGACGATCGTCCCGGGGATCGCGGTCGGCGTGCGACGGCTTCACGACACCAACCGCAGCGGCTGGTGGCTGCTCCTCGTCGTCCCTTACCTCATTTCGGCAGTGCTGGCGTTGCGGTCGATGGCCGCCGGAAGCATGGCGGGATTGGGCTCGGCCGGCCTGCTCGGCATCGTCGGCATCATCTGCGTCATCGCGCTGCTGGTCTTCATGGTGCTGCCGGGCACGCCCGGCGACAACCGCTATGGTCCGAACCCTTACGGCGACGCGGGCGGGACGGTCGCCGCCGAGTAACTAATCGGCGCCGGTCCTATGCAGGACGGCGTTGACGACCTGCCGCGCCGTGTCCTTCAGCACGTGCGCGGCATCGTCGTCCCTGGCCATGGCGAACATGAACTGCTTGGCTTCCTTGAAGCTGATGTGCGGCGGTAGCGGCGCGATTTCCGGGTCGGTCTTGACCTCGAGCACGACCGGGCCGTCGGCGGATAGCGCGCGCTCCCACGCCGGTCCGAGCTGGTCGGGATCATCGACGAAAATGCCCTCGAGCCCGACCAGCCGAGCGAACTCCGAATAGCGCACGTCGGGAATGTCCTGGCTGGCGTCGTAGCGCGGGTTGCCGTTCATCACGCGCTGCTCCCACGTCACCTCGTTCAGATCCTCGTTGTTGAACACGCAGACGACCAGGCGCGGGTCGGCCCAGCGTTCGCGATATTTCGCGATGGTGATGAGCTCGGCCATATTGTCCATCTGCATCGCGCCGTCGCCGACCAGCGCAACCACCGGCCGGTCGGGGTGCGCGTACTTGGCGCCGATCGCATAAGGGACGGCCGCGCCCATCGACGCGAGGCCGCCCGACAGCGAGGCCATCTGGCCCGACTTCAGGCGATAGTCGCGCGCGTACCAGTTCGCGCACGAGCCACTGTCGCTGGTGACGATAGCGTCCTCGGGGAGGCGCGGCGACATTTCCCGCACGACGCGCTGCGGGTTGACCGGGTGCGCCTTGGTCGCGGCGCGCGCCTCGAGCGTGTCCCACCATTCGGCCATCCAGCCCTCGATCGTGTCGCGCCAGCCGCGCTCGATCTTGCGGTCGAGCATCGGCAGCAGCAGGCGCAGCGTCTCGGCGGCGTCGCCGTGGAGGTTCACCTCGCACGGGTAGCGCAGCGACAGCATCGCCGGGTCGATGTCGATCTGCACCGCGCGCGCTTCGCCGGTTTCGGGAAGGAACTCGGACCAGGGGAAGCCGGTGCCGATCATCAGCAGCGTGTCGCACCCGTTCATCATGTCGGAGCTCGGCCGGGTGCCGAGCAGGCCGATACATCCGGTGACGAACGGCAGATCGTCGGGCAGCACCGCCTTGCCGAGCAGCGCCTTGGCGACGCCGGCGCCGAGCGTCTCGGCGACGTCGACGATTTCCTCGGCCGCGCCGAATCCGCCGGCGCCGACCAGCATCGCGACCCGCTTGCCGGCGTTGAGCACGTCGGCCGCGCGGCGCAGGTCGGTTCCGTTCGGGATCACGACCGGGCGCGAATAGCCGGGTCCCGAGCGGGTGAAGCCGTGCGCGCGCTTCGGCTCCTCGTACGGCTGCTCCTGCACGTCCTTGGGCAGGATGATCACCGACGGCGCGCGGCGGGCGAGCGCGAGGCGGATCGCGCGGTCGACGACGTGCGCGAGCTGGGCGGGGTGGCTGACCTCCTGCACGAACTCGGCGACGTCGGCGAACATCCGGTCGAGGTTGAGCTCCTGCTGGTAGCTCGCGCCGCGGACCGTGGTTTCCGCCTGGCCGCAGATCGCCAGCACTGGCATGTGGTCGGCGCGCGCGTCGTAAAGGCCGGTAATGAGGTGGGTCGCGCCGGGCCCGCCGGTCGCCAGGCAGACGCCGAGCTCGCCGGTGAACTTTGCGTGGGCGACCGCCATGAACGCGCCCATCTCCTCGTGGCGGGGCTGGATGAAGTCGATCCCGCCGTCGCGCTGGAGCGCGCCGATCACGCCGTTGATGCCGTCGCCCGAGTAACCGAAGATGCGCGTGACGCGCCACGCCTTCAGGCGTTCGACCAGGAAATCGGCGGTGTTCATGCACCCAAAACGAAACCGAGCGCCCGATGCTCCGTCGGCGTTTGCAACCGGGAGGGGCGATCGCTAGCTAAGGCGCGCGTGCCCCTGTGGCGGAATGGTAGACGCGCTCGACTCAAAATCGAGTTCCTTCACCGGAGTGTCCGTTCGAGTCGGACCAGGGGCACCATCATCTCGCGCAGGCAGTCCGGGGGACTGCCGAGCAAGATGATCGCTGGCGGGCAGCCCCGCGCGCAGATATGCTCACGCCATGGACGCGCGGAGCCGCAAGCAGCACGAGGAGATCGAGCACGAGGAGGAGGCGCTCGCCCTCGCCGAGACGATCACCGCCAAGCGCGATCGGCTGCTCGCGTCGCTGACGCTGATCGCCGGCATCGCGCTGATTGTCGCGCTTCCCTTCGCGCTGCGCGCCGGGGCCGAATTCTTCATGCCGGTGACCGCGGCCCTGGTGGTGGCGATCGCGCTGGTCCCGCTGCTCGAATGGTTTGAGCGGCGCGGCGTCCCGTCGCGGCTCGCGGCGGGCCTGTGCGTCATCGTCTTCCTCGCCATCGCGATCTTCGCGATCGGCTCGATCGTCGTCCCGGCGACCGATTGGGTGGCGCAGGTCCCGAACAAGATCCCGAAAGTGCAGGCGGCGCTCGACCCGGTGCTCGACCTCTACAAGAATCTCGACCGGTTCATCGAGCGCACGGCCAACCAGATCGCCATCACCCGCGAGCGTACCAGCGCGGTCAGGATCGAAACGCCCAACTCGATGCTCGGCCTGTTGACCAGCTCGGCGCCGCACCTGCTCATCCAGCTGTTCTTCGCGCTGCTCGTGATCTTCTTCTTCCTCGCCGGCTGGACGACCATGCGCAAGAAGACGATCGTCAGCCGCGGCAGCTTCGAGGGCGCGCTGACCACCGCGCGCGTGATCCAGCAGGTGGTCGACGCGACCTCGACCTATCTCGGCACGATCACGCTGATCAACGCCGGGCTCGGCGCGCTCACCGCGCTGGTGCTGTGGTGGCTGGGGATGCCCTCGGCGGTGATGTGGGGCGGTATCGTCGCGGTGCTGAACTACATCCCCTATCTCGGCCCGATCGCCTCGGCGCTGCTGCTGTTCCTCGGCGGCCTGATGACCTATCCCGACGTGTGGGGCGCGCTGCTGCCGCCGGCGGTGTTCATCTGCTTCCATTTGATCGAGGCGAACTTCTTCACCCCGATGGTGGTCGGTCACCGGCTGACGATCAGCCCGCTGTCGATCCTCGTCTCGCTGTCCTTCTGGGCCTGGGTGTGGGGGACGACCGGCGCGCTGCTCGCGGTGCCGCTGCTGATCATCATGAAGACGGTCTTCTCGGCCGCCGGCACGCCCGACATCGCCGGCTTCCTGTTCGAGCATGGCACGCTGACCCATGTCGGCGACCCCGACGAGGAGGAAGAGGAGGAGCGGCGCGAAATGGAGCCGGCCATGGTTGACACTGAAAAGCCCGCCACCTAGGTCGCCGCGCACGCCAAAAACGCGGGTGTAGCTCAGTTGGTTAGAGCGCCGGCCTGTCACGCCGGAGGTCGCGGGTTCGAGTCCCGTCACTCGCGCCACTTTTCACATGCCCGCCGAGTGGATTAGACCGGCCGCCGATGGCCGGCCGCGCCTCCGCATTTGCAATTCTGGGCCTCGAGCCGGGCGCCGACGCGGCCGCGGTCGAGCGCGCCTACAAGCGCCTGATCAAGCAGCATCACCCCGACCGCGCCGGCGGCGACGCGGGCCGAGCGGCGGAGATCAATCGCGCCTACCGCGAGCTGCGCGCGGCGACGGCGAAAAACCCGCTCGAGCTCGACGCGGTCGACGACGGGTGGCGGCGCGACAACGGCTGGATTCGCCTTGCCTCCATCCTGCTTGTCGCCGTGCTGGTCCTCAGCCTTGCCTCCGGGCCGGCCGCGCGCCTGGTCGGGCGGTTAGCTCCGCAGCCGGTCCAGCTCGGCGGCTTCGATCGGTCGAGCGCAAAGGCCGGCGGCGAGGCGATGGATGAGCCGCTAGCAAGCGCCATGATCGCGCAGGCCGTCGGCGAGGCCCGGCACATCGCCCGAAGCAGCGATGAAATGGCGCTGGCGAGCGCCGCCCAGGAGTGTCAGCGGAGGTTCCGCCGGGAACCGGGCATCGCCCGCTTCGACCGCTGCGCGGCGTTCGACGACGCCGTGGTCCAGCTCCAGGACCGCGACCCGCTGCGCGACCGCGGGCCGTTCAGCGAGCTCGCCGTCACCGGCCGGCAGATGAGCGCCGCAACCCTGTTGTCGGATGATTCGCTGGCAATCGACGGCCGGCTCGGCCGGATCCGGCTGCAGGTCGAGCTGGCCATGGCGCCGCCGGAATCGGATCCGGTGGCCGACACAATCCATGCACCCCTCCCTGAAGCCGAGGGGACCGGTAAGGACTAGCGCTGTCCCGCGCCGGCGACCGTTCCGCCGCCGGCGGAGGCACGGGGAGCGGCGGGGGCGGGCTTGCCGAGCGGTGCCGCATTGACCGCTACGGTCTCGCCCGACAGCGCATATTTGAGATTGTCCGACGCCTCGAACTTCTCGACATAATCCTCGTGCACCGCCGCCTCGGACGCCTTGCGGGCGGTCAGGTTGAAGCGCACCGCGACGCGCTTGTCGCCGCGCATCGACGGCTTGAGGGGAAGCGCCTCGGCGCCCGGAATCTTGTCGACCGCCTCGGCGACGCTCGACGGACCGGCCACGACGTGCTCGACCGCGAGCGCGGCGTTGCGCAGCGCCACCGCGTTCGCCTCGTGCCCCGCATATTTCTGCGCGAAGGCAGCGGGCGCGCCCCACCCGCCGGCCCAGCGGTAGAAGATGTGGGCGCCGACGACGGCGTTCTTGGCCAGGGTCGAAGCCCAGTAAGGGACGACATAATCGGCGTGATAGTGAGTGGCGTAGCCGACCGGCTGGTAGACGAAGCCCGACAGCGCCGCTTCGGCGATGCGAGTCGCCCGGCGCCAGCCATCGGCGTCGGGCTGGCGATAGAGCGAGCCGTCGCAGGTGAAGGTGAACTGGCAGCCGGTGACGCGAGTCGAGCCCTGGTAGACGACTCCGCAGACGCTCGACGGGAAGGCCGGGTGGCGCACGCGGTTGAGGACGACCTGGGCGACCGCGCGTTCGCCGTTGTCGTCCTGGCTGCCGGCCTCGTAATAGACTGCGCTGGCCAGGCACTGGAGCGCCTGGGCCCGGGCCGAAGCGCCGCCCTTGAACGCGAACGGCTGCGCCGCCGGGTTCGGACCGGCGGTGACCGGGATCGCCGCATTGACCTTGAGCGCGGCCTCGGGCGCGATCTGGCGGACGAGCAGCGGCGGCGGGGCTGGGGGAGCAGCCTCGGGCGTCGCGCTGTCGGGCATCGAATAAGCGGCGCCGCCGATCGCCCCGGCGACGATCAGCCCGAGCACACCAAAGCCGAGCGTTTCGCGCGGATAGGCGCGCCACAGCGCATTCGCGCGCGAACTCAGCCGCGCGGCATGAGCGCGAAGCCCCGCGAGCGGGGGAGAAAGGGCCAGCGTCTCGGACATCACTTCCTGATATAGTTTCCTAATACAGTTGCTTCAACGATTCACGAATTTGGCTTCCGAAAGCGCCCCGTCTGCATGAATCTCATCAACGGTTTCAAGGGGATGATCCAGATCATTCCCATAATGAGATAGAATGGCGCCTGAACCAGAACAGGCCAGCGCCCGACGAACGGCGCGAAGCTTGCGACCAACGCCGCCCACAGGACGATGAGCAGCAGAATCAGCGCGATTCCGGCGAGCTTGCGGGCGGATGGCTCGGGCGGCCTCATGGCGCGCGGCCATAGCATGATTGCATCGGCTTTCCCCGCATCGGTCATGCCGCTAATGTCGCGAGCGGGCATTCGGGGGCAGACGCCATGGCCACTGTAGCGCAACAGCCGATCCTTCCGGCGACCGGCGACGAGCGATTCTTCCTGCGCAGCGCGATCGTGATGACGGTTATCATCATCGCCGCATTCGCCTTCCACTATCTGATGGGGCGCTCGACCTTCGGGGCGCCGGTGCGGGTCCACATCCACGCCTTCTTCTTCATGGGTTGGGTGGCGATCAACCTCGCCCAGAACGTCTTCGTGGCGAGCGGCCGGATGGCGTTGCACCGCCGGCTCGGCTGGCTCGGCGCCGCGTGGATCGCGCCGATGGTGATCATGGGCTGCGTGGTGACGGCGGCGATCGTTCGGCACGGCCACGTGCCGTTCTTCTTCCGCCCGCTGCAGTTCCTGGTGTTCGATCCCGTCGCGGTGCTGACCTTCGCCGGGCTGACGGCGGCCGCCATCCACCTGCGCCGCCGCACCGAATGGCACCGGCGGCTGCATTTCTGCGCGATGTCGGTGCTGCTGGTGCCGGCGTTCGGGCGGCTCTTTCCGCTGCCGCTGCTGCAACCGTTGGCGTGGGAGGTGTGCTACGCGGCGTCGCTTCTGTTCCCGTTCGCCGGAATGCGGGCCGACGCGCGGCGCAGCGGGCGAATCCACCCGGCATGGCACTGGGGGGTGGCGGTGATGATCGGCGCCTTCGTGCTGACCGAAGCGATCACCTACAGCCCGGCCGGCGTGGCGATCTACGATTGGGTGACAGCCGGATCTCCGGGCGCGGCGGTGCCGCCGCTCGAGTTCGCGCCGCCGCCGGCCGGGCCGCTGATGACCGGGCGGTAGGGGCGCTCAGGCGAAGGTTTCGATTCCCTCGGGGCTGGCGAAGGCGTCGAGCGGGACGTCCCATTCGTCGGCGGGGATGGTGTCGGCGAGTCGCTGGAGTGGCCAGCCGAGACCGACCAGCCGCGCGCCGGTCTTCTTCAAATGGATGAGCGCGCGGTCGTAATGGCCCTTGCCGCGGCCGAGGCGGGTGCCGCGGCCGTCGATCGCGATGAGCGGCACGAGCACGAGCTCGGGCTCGACCACCGGATGGCGCCGGGCTGGCTGCATGATCCCGAAAGGACCCGGCTCGAGCGGGTCGCCGGCAAGGAAGCGGAACGGCTTGGCCGGATTGTGAAAGCAGGGAAAACCGACGATCGCGCCGACTGCGCGGGCCTCCTCCATCGCGGCCAGCGGGCTGATCTCGCTGCCCATCGGGCAATAGCCGCCGACCACGCGCACGCCGGCGAACAGGGATGTGAGATGCTCCGCCATACGCTGCTCGAGCAAGGCGCGCTGGGCGTCGGACAAAGTGCGCACGAAGGCCTTGCGCGCGTCCAGTGCGGCGCGGCGCAGCACCTCCTTCGACAACGGCTCCATCTCAGGCCGCGGTGAAGCGGCATCGGGGGGAAGTGACGGGACCACCATGGCCGTTTGCCCTAAAATCCTCTGACGCCAAAACGTCAGGTGGGCGCCGTATGATCCGGGCCGGAACCCGGGCAGGGACAGCTCCCGATTGGATCGATATCGCCTCAGGGATTTTCCGAAGGCTCGCACCGGGTAGTGCCCGTCGCGTCCTACTTAGGATTGTGCGGCCTCGTTCTCAAGCCGCCCGGCCAGCGATTCGAGGCGCTGCGCGAGGGCTTCGGCGCGGGCGACCACGGCGGGGTCCGGTGCGGCAGGGGGCGGGGACAGTCCCTCGGACGAGGGACTGTTTCCATCCTTCTCTCCCTCTTTCCGGTCGATCAGCTGGTCGGCCAGCAACAACGACGCGAACAGGAACTGGCGCGCTTCGGACAGCGTGCCGAGGCCGGCGAGCGCCTCGCGACTCTTGCCGTCGACCAGGCGGGCGGCGGCGCGCAGATTCTCTTCCTCGCCCTCGCGGCACGCGACCTGGTAGGTGCGGCCAGCGATGCTGAGGTCGATGAGTGCGGCCATTATTGCGCGGCCTCGCGGATCAGCTGGTCGAGCTCGGCCACGGCCTCGCGGACCCTGGTGCGCAGCTCCTCGTCGCGCGCCGGAGCCGGCTGATCCGCAAGCGCGCGCTCGATGCGCTGAAGCGCGCGTTCGGCCTTGTCGAGCGCCGCGCTGAGATCGCTATCTTCCATAAGCGGTTCGCTAAGCATTTTCATTATTCCCGGCAAGCATTGACGCGGCGATTTGACGCGGCGGGCAAGGCGGCTAATGGGGCCGCATCCATCGCCCGGACCTACGGGCGTGCCGAACCCCGCCGACGGAGACCCATGCAGCCGACCGATCGCCGCCTCGCCAACGCCATTCGCGCTCTCGCGATGGATGCGGTGGAGGCCGCCAACAGTGGGCATCCGGGCATGCCGATGGGCATGGCGGACGCCGCGACGGCGCTGTTCACGCGGCACCTGAAATTCGATCCGGCCGACCCAAAATGGCCCGACCGCGACCGGTTCGTGCTCTCCGCCGGCCACGGCTCGATGCTGATCTATGCGCTGCTCTACCTGACCGGTTACGAGCGGCCGACCCTCGACGATATCCGCAACTTCCGCCAGCTCGGCTCGCCGACCGCGGGGCATCCGGAAAATTTCGAGCTTCCCGGCGTGGAGGTTACGACCGGGCCGCTGGGGCAGGGCGTGGCGATGGCGGTCGGCATGGCGATCGCCGAGCGGCATTTGAACGCCGTGTACGGCGATGAGCTGGTCGACCACCGCACCTTCGTCATCGCCGGCGACGGCGACCTGATGGAGGGCGTCAACCACGAGGCGGTCGGGCTCGCCGGGCATTTGAAGCTCTCCCGGCTGATCGTGCTGTGGGACGACAATGAGATCACCATCGACGGCTCGACCGAGCTGTCGCGCAGCGAGGACGTGGTCGCGCGGCACCGCGCGGCCGAGTGGCACACCTGCGAGTGCGATGGGCTCGACGCCGACGACGTCGACCGGGCGATCAACGAGGCGCTCGCCGACCCGCGGCCGAGCCTGATTCGCTGCCGGACGGTGATCGGCTATGGCGCGCCCAACAAGCAGGGCACGGCGGCGACCCACGGCGCCGCGCTGGGCAAGGACGAGGTCGCGGCGGCGCGGGCCGAGCTCGGGCTCGAACCGCGAGAATTCACGGTGCCCGACGACGTGCTCGCCGGGTGGCGCGCGGCGGGCCGGCACGGCTCGGCGGCGCATGCCGACTGGCAGCAACGGCTCGAAAGCAGCGGGAAACAGGCGGATTTTCTCGCGCGTTTGTCCGGCAAAGCCGACGATGGGTGGCTGAAGCCCTATATTGACGCGCTGCTCGCCGATCCGAAGGCGGTGGCGACGCGCAAGGCGTCCGAAATGGCGCTGGAAGCGATCAACGCCGCGGTGCCCGCGACGGTCGGCGGCTCGGCGGACCTGACCGGCTCGAACAATACGAAAACGAAGGCGCTCGAACCGTTGACCGCCGCCAATTACGGCGGGCGCTACGTCTATTACGGAATCCGCGAGTTCGGCATGGCCGCGGCGATGAACGGCATGGCGCTTCACGGCGGCGTGATCCCCTATGGCGGGACGTTCCTGGTGTTCACCGATTATGCGCGTCCCGCGATCCGCCTGTCGGCGCTGCAGAACGCCAGGGTCGTCTATGTGATGACCCACGACAGCATCGGGCTCGGCGAGGACGGCCCGACCCACCAGCCGATCGAGCATCTGCAGTCGTTGCGCGCGATGCCGCAGCTCCACGTCTATCGGCCCGCCGACGCGGTCGAGACCGCCGAATGCTGGGCGCTGGCGCTGGCGAGCGAGGGGCCGTCGATCCTCGCGCTCACCCGCCAGAACGTGATGCAGGTGCGGACCGAAGCGGCGGGCGAGAATTTGTGCGCGCGCGGCGCCTACCGGCTGAAACCGGCACGGCAGCCGCGCAAGGTGATCCTGATCGCCACCGGCTCCGAGGTCGAGATCGCGCTGGCGGTATCGAAGACGCTTGAAGGACGAGGCATCGGCACCGACGTTGTGTCCATGCCCTGCACCGAGCGGTTCGACGTCCAGCCGCAAGCCTATCGCGAGGACATCCTGCCCGACGTCAGCAACCGCGAAATTCTGCGGGTGTCGATCGAGGCGGGGACGACCTTCGGCTGGGAGCGCTACACGGGGCTGCACGGACTCAGGATCGGAATCGACCGGTTCGGGGTCAGCGCGCCGGCCAGGGGCGCCTACGAATTCTTCGGGCTCACCCCCGACGCGATCGCAAGCCGGGTGCTCGACCATTTGAAGATAAGGGAAATCGCATGACGAGAGTTGCCATCAACGGTTTCGGGCGCATCGGCCGGCTGGTCGCGCGGGCGATCCTCGAGCGGCCCGAGTGCGGGCTCGAGCTGGTCAGCGTCAACGACCTCGCCGACGCCAAGGCCAACGCCTGGCTGTTCAAGCACGACAGCGTGCATGGGCGTTTCCCGGGCGAGGTGACCACCGACGGCAACGACATCATCGTCGACGGCAAGCGCATCCACGTCACGGCTGAGCGCGATCCGGCCAAGCTCCCGCATCAGGCCAACGGAGTCGAGCTGGCTCTCGAATGCACCGGCTTTTTCACCGACCGCGCGGGCGGCGAGGCGCATATCGCGGCGGGCGCGAGGCGGGTGCTGATCTCGGCCCCTGCCAAGGGCGTCGATCTGACCGTCGTTTACGGCGTCAACGACGACAAGCTGACGGACGAGATGAAGATCGTCTCCAACGCGTCGTGCACCACTAATTGCCTCGCGCCCGTGGCGAAGGTGCTCAACGACGCGCTCGGCATCGAGCGCGGGCTGATGACGACGGTCCACGCCTACACCAATGACCAGAAGATCCTCGACCAGATCCACTCCGATCTGCGGCGGGCGCGGGCGGCGGCGATGTCGATGATTCCGACGACGACCGGCGCCGCGCGCGCTGTGGGCGAGGTACTTCCCGAGCTGAAGGGCAAGCTCGACGGCTCGGCGATCCGCGTACCGGTGCCCGACGTCAGCCTGATCGATCTCACCTTCACGCCAGGCCGCGATACCAGCCGCGACGAGGTGAACCAGATTTTGAAGGCCGCGTCGGAATCCGAGCGCCTGAAGGGCATCCTCGATTACACCGACGAGCCATTGGTCTCGATCGACCTCATGCACACGAGCGCAAGCTCGACCATCGACAGCCTCGAGACGGCGGTGATCGAGGGCAAGCTGGTGCGCGTGCTCAGCTGGTACGACAATGAGTGGGGCTTCTCGAACCGCATGGTCGACACCGCCGCGGCGATGGGGAAATTGGGGTGAATTCAGCAAATCCGCTCATCCTGAGTAGGGACGGAGCGGATGCGAGGGCCCGTATCGAAGGATCGTCCTTCGATACGCCGTTTCGACAGGCTTAACGGCTACTCAGGATGAGCGGGACTTTTGAGTAACAAGTTCAAAACCCTCGACGATTTGCCGGACGATTTGACCGGCAAGCGGGTGCTCGACCGGGTCGACCTCAACGTGCCGATGGAGGGCGCGAAGGTGACGGACGACACGCGCCTGAAGGCGATGTTGCCGACGGTGCTCGAGCTCAGTGACCGCGGCGCGATCGTGCTGCTGCTGTCGCATTTCGGCCGTCCCCAGGGCGAAGTTCGACCCGACATGTCCACCGCGCAGCTGGTGCTGCCGCTTCACCGGCTTGCGGGCCGCTCGGTGCGGTTCATCGAGGATTGCCAGGGACCGGAGGCCGAGCGCGCGATCGCAACCATGCTTCCGGGCAATATCGGCGTGCTCGAAAATACTCGCTTTCACGCGGGCGAGGAAAAGAACGATCCCGAGCTGGCTAAAGCGATGGCCGCGCTCGGCGATTATTATGTCGACGACGCCTTCTCGGCCGCGCATCGGGCGCATGCGTCGACCGAGGGCATCACCCACTATCTGCCGAGCTTCGCCGGCCGCGCGATGGAGGCCGAGCTCAGCGCGCTCGAAAAAGCGCTCGGCGATCCCGAGCGGCCCGTCGCCGCGGTAGTCGGCGGCGCCAAGGTCTCGACCAAGCTCGACGTGCTAGGGCACCTGGTCGGCAAGGTCGAGCATCTGATCATCGGCGGGGGCATGGCCAACACCTTCCTCGCCGCGCGCGGGGTCGATGTCGGCAAGTCGCTGTGCGAGCATGAGCTGGCGGGCGAGGCCAACGCGATTTTCGAACGCGCCGAGCAGGCGGGATGCACCATCCATTTGCCC
>DASTID010000144.1:0-4842 GCA_035717905.1 Sphingomicrobium sp.
CGGCAGGGCGTGCGCCTCCGCGAAATCCCGCTCGACATTGGCCTCGCCAATGCGTTCAGCGAATATCGGCGGCGGATCGCCTACGAGCGGCTGCTGCTCGACCTCATCGAAGGCGATCCGACGCTGTTCGTCCGGCGCGACGAGGTCGAGGCGCAATGGACATGGATCGACGGCATTCGCGCTGCCTGGGCGGAGAAGGGCATGACTCCGAAGCCCTATGCCGCGGGCACCTGGGGCCCGACCGCGGCGATCGCGCTGACAGAGCGCGACGGAGTCAGCTGGCACGAGTAAGCGAAGCATGGCGACAACGCCGCGCTTCTCAATTTCCCATTAACCCTGTTCGCGTGATACATAGCACTTGCGGTTCAACAACTTGGCGGGCCAGGGGTGAGGGCGAAGCTCGGTAAAGGCGTCATCGGCGGGGCGTGCATTTCCGTGCTCGTCGTCGCGCTCGCGCTCGGTTTCACGCCGCGGCCGGGCGCCGCTCGGGCGAGCCTCACGGTCAATCTGCCGCCGCCAGTCAACGATCGCATTTACGGTGCACCGGACGCACGCGGACGCCCCATCGTCGTCATCGATCCCGGACATGGCGGACGAGATCCAGGCGCAACCGGCGTTTCCGGCGAGGTCAGCGAGAAGGAGTTGACGCTGGCCCTGGCGCGCGAGCTGCGCGACGTGCTCGTCAAGCGCGGTCGCGTGCGCGTGGCGATGACCCGCGACGACGATCGCTACCTGACGCTCGATCAACGCGACGCCGTCGCCCGCCGGCTGGACGCCGCCTTGTTCGTTTCCCTGCACATGGACAGCGCGCCCAATCCGCTCGCCCGCGGCGCCACGGTCTATTCGCTCTCCGACGTCGCGTCGGATGCAGAGGCGGCGCGCCTCGCCGCCGCGCAGAACGACGCCGGCGAGACGGGCCAGGACGACGGCTCGGTTTCCGCAATTCTCTCCGATCTCGCGATGCGCGGGCAGATGAGCGCATCCGCCGATTTCGCCGAACGGCTGGTGAATAAATCGGCAGGCCGGTTCGAGCTCCGGCCCAATCCGCATCGCTTCGCCGCCTTCCATGTGCTTCGCCGGGCAGAGGCGCCGGCCGTGCTGTTCGAGTCCGGCTATCTCAGCAACGTCGACGACGAGGCGCTCCTTCGCTCCGCCCAGCAGCGGGCGAAGATCGCGCTCGCCCTTGCGCAGGCGATCGAAGCCGATGTCGCGTCGCACGCGCGCGGCTAAGCGCACTTCGCAACTTCCCGCATCCGATCGAACAGGCTAGACCCGCCTCCGAATGAAGTTCGAAGCTCTGACCGTTCCCAATTTGCCGCTTCCGGATCTCGTGGCCTTCAACGACAGGGTTCATGAGTGGATCGACCCCTGGTGGCAGCGTAAATGGGTTCGCCTCGTCGCCTGGGCCGGCGCGGCGCTGTTCGTGCTGTGCGCCGGGGTATGGATTTACTTCGCGAGCGGGCTGCCGTCGTCCCAGACTTTGCTCGCCTATCAGCCGCCGCTGCCGAGCAACGTGCGCGGTTATGACGGCGATCCCATCCAGACTTTCGCCCGGGAACGGCGGGTCGAGCTATCCTACGACGAATATCCTCCGGTGATCGTCCACGCGTTCATTTCGGCGGAGGACAAGGACTTCTTCCATCATCACGGAATCGACTTCACCGGCCTCGCCGGCGCCGTGGTCGACTACACGGCCAAGAGCATTACCGGCGGTGGGCGGGCCAAGGGCGGCTCCACGATTACCCAGCAGGTGGCCAAATATCTGCTCAAGGATTCGAGCTACAATGTCGGGCGCAAGATCCGCGAAGCGATTCTCGCTCTTAGGCTCGAGGACACGCTGACGAAGGAACAGATCCTCGAGCTTTACCTCAATTCGATTTTCCTTGGCCGCAATTCCTACGGCGTCCAGGCGGCGTCGCGCGCTTATTTCGACAAGGACGTCAATGAACTGAGCTTGCCCGAAGCGGCATACCTCGCCGTTCTGCCGAAGGCGCCGTCGAACTACGACCCGATTCGGGCGACCCAGCGGGCGCTAGACCGGCGCAATTATGTGCTTCGTGAGATGTACCGCAACGGCTACATCAAGGAATCCGACTGGAAGGCGGCGGCCGCTACTTCGCTCGGCACGATCCGCTACGGAAGCAATGAGAAATTCCGCCAGCAGGGCGGCTATTTCATGGAAGACGTCCGCCGCGAGCTGATCAGGCGGTTCGGGGACAATGCCAAGGACGGGCCGAACAGCGTTTACGCCGGCGGTCTCTGGGTCCGGACGTCGATGAATCCCAAGTATCAGGACGCGGCGGCCGAGGCGCTCCGCGACGGGCTCGTCAAGTTCGATTCGGGCCGCGGCTGGTCCGACCTGGGGAAGACCATCGACCTCGACGATGATTGGGCAGGCAGGCTCGACCGGACGCCGATCGGGAACGGCTATGCCGACTGGCGAAAAGCGGTGGTTCTGTCGAAGAGCGATGGCGCGGCTACCATCGGATTCGACAATGGCAAGACGGCGAGCTTGCCGGAATCCGCGGCTTCGATGCCGAAGCGCGGCGTTGGCGGGCACGCGTTCAATTTCCTGAAGCCGGGGATGGTCATCCTGGTCAAGGAGACCAGTCCCGGCGAATATGGACTGCGCTCGGTGCCGCAGGTCTCGGGCGGGATGCTCGTCGAGGAAGTCCACACCGGCCGCGTTCTCGCCATGCAGGGCGGATTCGACGTGGTGGGCTCGAGCTACAACCGGGCGACGCAGGCGATGCGACAGCCGGGATCGGCGTTCAAGCCGATCGTCTATGTGACGGCGTTGCAGAACGGCTACACGCCCGCGACCATTGAGCTGGATGCGCCTTATTGCGTTTGGCAGGGCGCCGGGCTCGGGCAGAAGTGCTTCGTCAACTTCGATCGGCGGTCGGCCGGGCCGCACACCTTGCGCTGGGGTCTCGAACAGTCGCGAAACCTGATGACGGTACGCGCGGCGGCGGACATCGGCATGCCCAAGATTACCGACACGGCGCGCAAGCTCGGCGTCGGCGATTATCAAAATTACCTCTCGATCGCGCTCGGCGCCGGCGACACGACCGTGTCGCGGCTGGTCAACGCTTATGCGATCCTCGCCAATCAGGGGCGGTCGGTTACGCCGACGACGATCGATTATGTCGAGGACCGCGACGGAAAGGTCATTTTCCGTACGGACAGCCGCTGCCAGATCATGGGCAATTGCAACGCGCCCGACTGGGACGGCGGGCCGATGCCGAGACCGCCGGCGCGATCGAAGCAGTTAGTCGACGCCATGGCCGCCTTCCAGATGGTCCATGTGATGGAGGGCGTGATCATCCGCGGTACGGCGACCGTGCTTCGCGACCTCGACCGGCCGCTGTTCGGCAAGACCGGCACGACCAACGGGCCGACCAACGTCTGGTTCGTCGGAGGCACTCCGGACATCGTCGCGGGCGTCTATCTCGGCTACGACCAGCCGCGGCCGATGGGCCATGCGGCGCAGGGCGGCCGCATCTCGGCCCCGATCTGGAAGCAATGGGCGCTGACCGCGCTCAGGGATCAGCCGAAGACTCCGTTCGTCGCACCGCCAGGCATCCGTTGGGTGCGGATCGACCGCGCGAGCGGCAAGAAGGTGTTCGGCCAGTTTCCGACCTCGGTCGACCCCAAGTCGCCCGTCATTTGGGAGGCGTTCCAGCCGCAGACCGAGCCCCGGCGGAGCCTTCGCGGCTCGATGGGCGATCCGTACCAGCCGCACGCCCAGCCGCAGGTCGCGCCGCCGCAGGCGGAGGAGCCTCGGCCGCCGCAAGCCACGCAACCGCAGCCGACGCAGCAGGCTCCACGCGCCGCGCCGGTATCGCCGCCGCCGTCTCAACCGACGCCGAGGCCCGCGCCCTCCAACTTGCCAACGCGGAACAGCATCTAATAGGGCCGACAGGCACCAATTCACGAAGGTTTGAACATGCGCGCCGAAGCGCAGGCCCATATCGACCAGATCAACGCCGCGACGGCGCTTCTTCGCCGGTTCCTCGACTGGGACCGGGCGATCAAGCGGTTGCAGGAGCTCGACGCCAGGGTCGAGGACCCGGCTTTGTGGGACGATCCCAAAGCGGCGCAGGAGCTGATGCGCGAGCGCCGGCGGCTCGATGAAGCCATCGGTGCGACGCGCACGATTGAACGCGAACTCGCCGACACGGCGGAGTTGATGGAACTGGCCGAGAGCGAGGGCGACACCGATCTGGTCGACGACGGAATCCGCAGCCTCGCCGAGCTCGCCGAGCGCGCCGAGCGGGACAAGGTCGCCGCGCTGCTCGCCGGAGAGGCGGACGCCAACAACGCCTATGTCGAGGTAAACGCGGGCGCCGGCGGCACGGAAAGCCAGGATTGGGCGGAAATGCTGCTCCGCATGTACACGCGCTGGGGCGAACGCCGGGGATTCAAGGTCGAGATGATCGATCATCATTCCGGCGAACAGGCCGGAATCAAATCGGCGACCATCCTCGTCAAAGGCGAGAATGCCTACGGCAATCTGAAGACCGAAAGCGGGGTCCACCGGCTGGTCCGGATCAGCCCCTACGATTCCAACGCGCGCCGGCACACGAGCTTTTCGAGCGTGTGGGTCTATCCGGAGGTCGACGACGACATCGACATCCAGGTCGAGGAAAAGGACCTCAGGATCGATACCTATCGCGCGTCCGGAGCGGGGGGACAGCACGTCAACACGACCGACAGCGCGGTCCGGATCACGCACATCCCAACAGGGATCGTCGTCGCCTGCCAGAATGAGCGCTCGCAGCACAAGAACCGCGCGCAAGCCTTCAAGCAGCTGAAGGCGCGCCTCTACGAGGCCGAGCT
>DASTID010000145.1:0-26448 GCA_035717905.1 Sphingomicrobium sp.
GCCGTTGGCGCCCGTCCCGCCCGCGCCGCCCGCGCTGCCAAAACCGCCGGTGCCGTTGCCGCCGAAACCGCCCCCACCGCCGCTTCCCAAGCCGGCCGCGGCGTCGATCGACATGCCCCGCGACTGGTCGCCGGTCGTGACGATCGGTCCTAGATTGGTGATCGTCGTCGCGCCGATCGAGGCGCCGTCGGCGTCCCCGGCCGACCCGCCCGTCCCGCCGCTGCCGTCGCCGCCGCTGCCCCCGACGCCCGCAAAACCGCCGTTCCCGCCGGAGCCCATTTCGCCCCCGCCGCCGTCGCCGCCGGCGCCGCCGACGCCGCCTGCGCCAGCGAGACCGCCACCGCCGGATCCGCCAACGCCACCCAAACCGGCGCCGGCCGCCAAAGAGGCGGCCAGGCCGTCGGAAGCGGTGCCCGACGTCGTGATGCTTCCGCTGTTGACGGCATCGATCGTTCCGACGTCCCCGGCGATCGCCGAACCGCCGCCGCCGCCGTCGCCGCCAATGCCCGAGCCGCCGCCGCCCGCATTGCCGCCATTGCCGCCCCCGCCACCGGTCGCGAACTCGCCGCTTCCGCCAGCGCCGCCGGCGCCGCCCGCGCCGCCCGCGCCGCCAGTTCCGGTTCCCCCGGCCGCGCCAAATCCGCCCAGCGCAGTCCCGCCGTTCACGCTAATCAGTATTCCCGGCGAACTGTTGCCGCCGGTGATCAGGTCCGCGCTGTTGTCGACGGCGATCGAAACGCCCGTCGTGTCTGTCCCGTTCGCGTCTCCGCCCGAGCCGCTGACGGCGCTCCCGGCATCGCCCGATCCGCCATTGCCGCCGTTGCCGCCGTTGCCGCCCGCACCGCCGGCCGGACCCGGCGCGGCCGGCGACTCGCCGGCGCCGCCCGGCCCGCCGGCGCCGCCGGCACCGCCGACTCCGAATCCGGCGAGTCCCGCCGAGCCGCCGGTGGCGTCGATGCCCACCAGCACCGCGTTGATCGCCGGTGCGTTGTCGCTGGACGTCGTGACGTCCTCGTCGTTGTCGATGGCGATTGCCCCGGTGGCCGGCGCGGTGGCCGGGGTTCCATCGGGGCCCGCGCCGATTACCGCGGCGCTGCCGGCATTGCCGCCGTCGGCGCCGTCGCCGCCGGGCAGCCCACCGGAGCCGTCGCCGCCCGCGGCGCCGTCGGTGCCCGCTCCGCCAATGGCGCCGCCGCCCGCGCCGCCCGCGCCGCCGACGGCGTTGAGGCTGGTCCCGTCGAGCAGCGCGAGAATCCCGTCGTCGAACGCACTGATCAAGCCGGTGTTGAGAATGGTGATCGACGCGCCCTCGGTCTCGGTGTCGATGCCGTTCGCGCCGGTCGAGGTGAGGTCGCCGGAGTTGGTGAGGTCGATGGTGTTGGCGACGCCGCCGGTCGTGGTGATGATGATGCAGTCGAGCGCCGAGTTGCAGTCGTCAGTGTTGACGACGACCTGCGGCGAGGTTGCTCCGACGATGGTGACCGCCTGCTGGGCGCGCGCGGGCGCGGCCCCGATGACGCCGACGAACGCGGCGGAGACGAGCGCCGTCCCGCACAGCAACGGGCCGACCGCGCCGACTTTCGCCTGATACGAGTCAGTGGCGCGGAACAAATCCGACGACGTGTGCATGGCAGCCCCCCTCTTTAAGCGTCACACCTCCGCGAGTCCCCCGTTCATCGGCCATTTACGAGGAAATGTGAACCCGAGGGTTACCACGAGGCGGCACGCGGAGCGGGCGCGCCGGGCTCAAATTCCCGATTGAGCCGCACCGCGCGCGCCCATTTTTCTTACCTGTGTCGGTAGGGACTCGAAGGGCCCGCCGCGTCTCGCCGGATCGGCTGGACGCCAGTCTGGAGCGGGCGAAGGGATTCGAACCCTCGACCCCAACCTTGGCAAGGTTGTGCTCTACCCCTGAGCTACGCCCGCTCTGTGTCTGGCGCCGGCGCGCCTGGCGGCGCTCTCCAGCGGAGGTGAGGCGCGCGCCTAGCATGGGCGCGCGCGCCACCGCAAGGCCCGCCGGACGGCTTGTGACGGCGGCCCGAGCCGACCATATGGGCGCAACAAGACCCACGCGAAACGGAGCAGCGGACGAGTGGCGACCCTGGGCCTCACCGAAGCCGAGCGCGAATCGATCGAGCGGTTCGAGGCCGAGGTCATCCACCCGTCGATGACCGCGCTGGTGGTGCTCGATTTCTGGTCGGACCGGAGCCCGTTGAGCAAGGAGCTCACGCCGATCCTCGGCAAGGTCGCGAACGAGTATGCCGGCAAAGGCGTCAGGCTCGCCAAGATTGACGTCGACAACGACAAGCTGATCGCGGCGCAATTCCGCATCCAGTCGATCCCGACGGTCTATGCGATCTACCAGGGACAGCCGGTCGCCGACCTCACCAGCTACCGCAGCGAAGGCCAGCTGAAGAAGGCGCTCGATCAGCTCCTCGCGCAGCTCAAGATCGCGCCCGAGGGCGCCGCGCCTCAGGCGGAGATCGGCCCGCTGGTCGCGATGGGCGAACAGGTGCTGGCCGACGGCGATGCGCCGCGCGCGGTGTCTATCTTCCGCCAGGTTCGCGAGATCGCGCCGGACGATGCCGAAGTGATCGGCGGCCTGGTCCGCGCGCTGATCACCGCCGGGGACACGGACGAAGCAAAGACGATTCTCGACGGGCTTCCGGCGGAGCTGGCGACCAGGACGGAGATCGCCCGGGCCCGCGCCGCGCTCGATCTCGCGTCCGCGCCCAGGGTCGACACCGCGCCGCTCGAGAAGCGGATCGCGGCCGACCCCGACGATCACGAAGCCCGCTTCGAGCTCGCCGGCGCGAGGATGGCCGCAGGCGACCGCGACGGCGCCGCAGACGCGCTGCTCGAGATCGTCCGCCGCGACCGCGAGTGGAACGACGGCGCGGCGCGCAAGCGCTTCCTCCAGCTGCTCGAGGCGCAGGGGATCGAGGATCCGTGGTCGAGCGCGCAGCGGCGGCGGCTGTCGGCGCTGTTGTTCACGTGAGCCGGGCGCTGCGCGTCCCGATCTTCCCGCTCCCCGGAGCGATCCTGTTCCCGCGCGCGCAGCTGCCGCTGCACATTTTCGAGCCGCGCTATCGCGAGATGGTCAGGGACACGATGGAGGGCTCCGGCCAGATCGGCATGATCCAGCCGCTTCGGCTCGACGACGACAATCAGGCGCCGCTCTATGCGGTCGGCTGCGTCGGCGAGCTGATCGGGATCGAGGAACTCGACGACGGCCGCTTCAACATCGTGCTGCTCGGCGCCAACCGCTTCCGACTGATCCGCGAAACCGACGCCGACGCGGCCTACCGCTGCGCCGAGGTCGACGTCGCCGCGTTCGACGACAGCGACCCACCGCCGCTGTCGCTCGGCCATCGCGCCGAGGTCGAGCGCGAGGCGCGGCGGCTCGGCGACGCGCTCGGCCTGGCGGTCGACTGGGCGGCGGTCGCGCGGCTCGACGACGAGATGCTGGTCAATGCCATCGCGCAGGTCGCGCCGTTCGACATCGGCGCCAAGCAGGCGCTGCTCGAGCAGGCCACGCTGGTCGAGCGCGCGGACCTGCTGGTCCAGCTGATGCAGTTCCATCGGGTCGCCGTAACCGGCGGGGTCGAGGTCGAGCCGACGCTTCAATGATGTGAAGGGGACCGTCCCCTTGGGGACTGTCCCAAATTCACTGACGGGGACAGTCCCCTCTAGGGACAGTCCCCTTCCGTTCAGATCGGCAAACCCCGCAGCAGCAGCGGAAGGTCGCCGCTGGTCCCGCGCGCCTCGCTCATCAGCCGGTTCCGAAGCGGCGCGACGCGCTCGACCAGGCCCATGCCGAAGCGGCGCACCGCCGAAGGGATTCGGCCCGGTACGCCGTAGATTCGCGTCAGGCTGTCAGTCGCCAGCGCCACCGACAGCGAATCGAGCGCCCGCCAGCGCTGGTAGCGGTCGAGCAATTGCGAATCGCCGAGGTCGAAGCCAAGCCGCGCGCCCTCGACCACCACTTCGGCGAGCGCGGCGGCGTCGCGAAACCCAAGGTTGAGGCCCTGGCCGGCGATCGGGTGGATCGCATGCGCGGCGTCGCCGATCAGGGCCAGCCTTCTGGCGGTGATCTGCGCCGCGTGGTGGAAGCCCAGCGGAAAGGACGAGCGCGGCGCGAGCATCGCGATCGGGCCGAGGAAGCCGCCCATCGCGGCCTGCGCTTCCGCCGCGAAATCCTCGTCGTTGAGCGCTAGCCAGCCGGCCGCGTCCTCCTGCGGCACCGACCAGACGATCGCCGAACGGTGCCCGCCCTTGTCGGTCATCGGCAGCAGCGCGAACGGGCCCGTCGGATAAAAGATTTCATAGGCGACATGGTCATGCGGGCGCTGATGGCGAAGGACCGAAACGATCGCCTGGTGATCGTAGCGCCAGCGCGCGGCGCGAATTCCCGCCGCCTCGCGCATCGGCGAGTTGCGGCCGTCCGCGGCGACGAGCAAAGGCGCCGAAAGCTTGCGTCCGTCCGCGAGCGCGACAACCACGCCATGGTCGCCGCGATCGACCTTGCCGATCCGCGACTTCCACAACAGCCAGCTGTTCTTGCCCGCTTCGGCGCGCGCCTGGAGCGCGGCGCGCAGGTGCCGGTTCTCGTGCATCCAGCCCAAGGGCTCGTCGTCGCCAGCGTCGAAATGAATCCCGCCGGGCTTCAGGCCGTCGGCGACGGTGATCGTCCGGATCGGGCAACCGGGCTCGGCGAGGTGATCGAGCACGCCGATCGCGCCGAGCATCCGCATCGAGCTCGACGAGACCGCGCTGGTGCGGCCGTCGAAGGCGGCGGTCGTGCGCGGCGCGGGGTCGGCCGGATCGACGACGATTGCCGAAAGGCCGCTGCTGTCGAGCGCCGAGGCCAGCGTCAGGCCGACGAGGCCGCCGCCCAGGATGATCGCGTCGGCGCGGTCCATGGCGGTGCCCCTACTCGCCAGGGTCGGCAACTCCAAGAAGTTCGCTTGACCCGGGACTCCGCGTGGGAGATTCTACCACCCGACACGGACCGGGGGTGGATGATGGCGAGCGTTGCGGCGCGAGCTCCGAAGCGCGAACTGGCGCCCGACTGGCGGGACGCCCTGCGCGAATCCCTGCGCCGGTTCGCCGCGCGCATGTCGGGCTTCGTTCTGCTGCTGATCGCCGCGGCCGCCGCGATCGCGCTGGCGACGCACAGCGCGACCGATCCGTCGCTCAGCACCGCCGCCGCGGGTCCGCCCGACAATTGGCTGGCGAGCCCCGGCGCTTATGCGAGCGACGCGCTGCTGCTCCTGTTCGGCCTTGGCGCCGCTTTGTTCGTCCCGGTGATCGCGCTGGCGGGCCTGCGCATGATGCGCGTCGAGCCGCCCGGCCGGGTCGGCCGCGGCCTGCTGATCGCCGCGGTCGGCGCGATCCTCGCCGGCGTCGCGCTCAGCCTGATGAGCGGCTCGGCGGTTTCGGGGCTTCCCGCCGGGTGGGGCGGCGCGATCGGCCTTGCCGCTGCTTATGGCGTCGACCTCGGTGTCGGACTGATCAGCAATCCCGCGATCGCCGGGCCGGTGCGGCTCACCGTGCTGTCGCTGTTCGCGCTCAGCGGACTGGCGCTCGGCTATGTCGCGCTGGGGCTGACCGCGGATGAAAAGGGCTGGATCGCCCGCCTGCTGCGGCGAAGCCCGCGCGAACGCCGCGCGGCGCCGCGCAGCACCGAAACGCGCGACGAGCGGCCGCTGCCCGCCGCTCCGCCCAAGGCGCGTCCCGCCGTGGCGGTGGCCGACCCCGCCAAGCCGGTCGCTCCCGGAGGTCGCGGCCAGGGCCGCAACAGCCGGGCGCAGCCGACGCTGGCGCTCGGCGACAGCTACCAGCTGCCGACGCTCGACCTGCTCGCGCGCGCGCCCGAGAAGGGCAAGCAGCACATCGACCGTGCCGGGCTGGAGCGCAACGCGCGCCTGCTCGAAAGCGTGCTCGAGGATTTCCACGTGCGCGGCGACATCGTCGAGGTGCGGCCGGGGCCGGTGGTCACGATGTACGAGCTGGAGCCGGCGAGCGGCATCAAGGCAAGCCGCGTGATCCAGCTAGCCGACGACGTCGCGCGCAACATGTCGGCGCTGTCGGCGCGGGTCGCGACGATCCCGGGCCGCAGCGTGATCGGCATCGAGCTGCCCAACCCGAAGCGCGAAACCGTGTCCTTGAGCGAGCTGATCGGAAGCCAGGCGTTCGAGGACCAGAACATGGCTCTGCCGCTGATCCTGGGGAAGAACATCGCCGGCGACCCGGTGATCGCCGACCTCGCGCCGATGCCCCATCTGCTCGTCGCCGGCACGACCGGATCGGGCAAGTCGGTCGGGCTCAACTGCATGATCCTGTCGTTGCTCTATCGCTACGGCCCCGACGCCTGCAAGCTGATCATGATCGACCCCAAGATGCTCGAACTGAGCATGTATGACGACATCCCGCACCTGCTCGCGCCGGTGGTCACGGAGGCGGGCAAGGCGATCCGCGCGCTCAAATGGACCGTCGAGCAGATGGAGGAGCGCTATCGCATGATGGCCAACCTCGGGGTCCGCGCGCTGCCGAGCTTCAACGCCAAGGTGCGCGAAGCCAAGGCCAAGGGCGCCAGGCTCGGCCGGCGGGTGCAGACCGGCTACGACGCCGACACCGGCCAGCCGCTCTACGAGGTCGAGGAGCTCGACTACGACGTGCTGCCGCAGATCGTGGTCGTGGTCGACGAGCTGGCCGATTTGATGATGACCGCCGGCAAGGAGGTCGAGTTCCTGATCCAGCGGCTGGCGCAGAAAGCGCGCGCTGCCGGCATCCATCTGATCATGGCGACCCAGCGGCCGTCGGTCGACGTAATCACCGGCGTGATCAAGGCGAACCTGCCGACGCGCATCAGCTTCCAGGTAACGAGCAAGATCGACAGCCGGACGATCCTCGGCGAGCAGGGCGCCGAGCAGCTGCTCGGCAAGGGCGACATGCTCTACATGCCCGGCGGCAAGCAGATCATCCGCGTCCACGGCCCGTTCGTCACCGACGAGGAGGTGCGCGCGGTCGCCGAGCATTGGCGCAAGCAGGGCTCGCCCGACTACGTCCAGGCGGTCACCGAGGAACCGGAGGACGGCGGTTATCTGTTCGACGGCCAGCCGACGGGCGAGGACGACGCCGAGACCCAGCTTTATCGCAAGGCGGTGCAGATCGTCGCCGAAAGCCAGAAGGCGTCGGTTTCGTACCTCCAGCGCCAGCTGCGCGTCGGCTACAACAGCGCCGCGCGGCTGATCGAGCGGATGGAGAAGGACGGGCTGGTCGGACAGCCCGACCATGTCGGCCGCCGCGAGGTGCTGATCGACCCCGAGGGGCGACCGCTCTGATCGCTTCGGAAGGCTGAACGGACCGGAACCGTAAGGTTCAGTGCGCATTCAATGGGCAAACGCCAGTTTCCGGCGGAAAAATCCCAGGAGCTTTGGACATGACCTTTGCAACGACCGTCGCGCGCGCGCTGATCCCGGTGGCGGTGATCGCCGCCGCCGCTCCGGCAGCGGCCGCCGAAGACGCCGATCTCGGCAAGCTGAAGGCGCATATCGCCGCGGTGCACACGATGACCGCCAACTTCCTCCAGACCGACGCCAAGGGCCGCTCGGCCGCGGGCAAGCTCCAGCTCAAGCGGCCCGGCCGCGTCCGCTTCGAATATGGCAGCGGCGACCTGCTGCTGGTCGCGAACGGCAAGACGCTGACCTTCATCGACTATCAGGTCGGCCAGAAATCGAGCTGGCCGCTCGGCCGCACGCCGCTCGGGGTCCTGCTGTCGAGCTCGCCCGACCTCAAGGGCCGCGCGCAGGTCGTCGAGAGCAAGGATCCGCGGGTGATGCTGGTGCGCGCGCGCGACCCCGCCCAATATGGCTCGATCGTCCTCGCCTTCATCCGCAGCGGCTCGGCGCCGGGCGGCCTGCAGCTCTATGGCTGGACGGCGATCGACGCCCAGAACAAGCGCACCACCGTCAAGCTCTCCGACGTGCGTTACAATGTCGCGGTGCCCGAAAGCGCGTTTCGATACGCCGAGCCCAGGAAGCGGCGAAAATAGGTTTCACATCGGAACTTGTTCATCGGCGCGTCAGCCGCCGCCGGTTACACGGAAGCTTGATTCTGCATTGGCTTGGGGTTTCCCCCTGTTACCCTTGCCGGCAGAATCCCTTGCGTGACGAACGCTTGGCCGGCCCTCGCTCCACGCCCCCGGAGCGAGGGCCTTTTTCTTGCGCGGGCAGGCGGGCTAAGCGGGCGCTGTGGGCACAAAGCTGAAGATCGCATCCTGGAACATCAACTCGGTCCGCGCGCGGGCCGCGCTGGTCGAGCGGCTGGTCGCCGAACACCAGCCCGACATATTGTGCCTCCAGGAAACCAAGGTGCTCGACGACATCTTCCCGGCCGAGATGTTCCGCCGCCTCGGCTACCGCCACGCCGCGCTCAACGGCCAGCGGATGCACCATGGCGTCGCGATCCTCAGCCGGGTCCCGCTGCGCGAGCACGGCAAGCACGACTGGCAGGACAACGGCGAGGCGCGTCACATCGGCGTCCGCCTGGAATGCGGGATAAGGCTCGAGAACGTCTATGTGCCCGCGGGCGGCGACACGCCCGACCGCAAGCTCAATCCCAAGTTCGGCCAGAAGCTCGATTTCATTGCGCGGATGACACGGTGGTCGGAAGAGCTTCGGGAACCGACCATCATCGTCGGCGACTTCAACGTCGCGCCGCTGGAATGCGACGTCTGGAGCCACAAGGCGCTGCTCAACGTGGTAAGCCATACGCCGGTCGAGGTCGCGGCGCTGAGCGCTCTGCAGCAGGCGCACGAATGGATCGACATCGGCCGCCGGTTCATCCCCGCGCCCGAGCGCTGCTTCACCTGGTGGAGCTATCGCTCGCCCGACTGGACGAGGAACGACCGGGGCCGCCGGCTCGACCATATGTGGGCATCGCCGGCGCTTGCGGGGCATCTCGCGGGCCATAGCGTGCTCGAGCCGTGCCGCGCGTGGGAGCGGCCGTCCGACCATGTGCCGCTGATCGGCGAGATCGCGATTTGACCGCGCGCGGGGCAATGGCCGGCGCGATCGCCGCGCTGCGCGCGGGACGGCCGGTGACGCTCACGGGACCGGGCGAGGTCGGCATCCTTGCCGTCGAGACCGCAGCGCAGGAGCTGCTCGCGGTTATCGATGCGGACGGCTCCGCCAACCTGCTGATCAGCGGCCAGCGCGCCACAGCGCTATCGCTCGGTAATTTGCGCGACGCCGCCGATCCGGCCGAGCCGGTGCTGATCCGGCGCGAAGCCTGGCTCGACGCGGAAGCGGCGCGCGCGCTGGCCGACCCGGGGCGCGATTTCGACCGCGCGCCGATCGGACCGCTGCAGCCGCTTCCGATCGAGGATGCGCGGACCGCGAACGCCGCACTGGCGCTCGCACGAGCCGCGGGGTTGCTTCCGGCGCTGTGGCTTACGGAGCCGGTCGCCGGCGCTGCCGCGATTGCGGCCGACGCTCTCGCCAATGATCGGATGACTAGCGAAGTCGAGCTGATTGCCCGCGCCCGGCTTCCGCTCGACGACATGCCCGAGACGCAGATCGTCGCGTTCCGCGGCGCCGACGACGGGCAGGAGCATGTCGCCCTGGTGATCGGCGCGTTCGCCGGACAGCCGCCGCTGGTCCGGCTGCACAGCGAGTGCCTGACCGGCGACGTATTCGGCTCGCTCAAATGTGACTGCGGGCCGCAGCTGAAGGAAGCGCTGCGGATTCTCGGCGCGGCCGGCGGCGGCGTGCTGCTCTATCTGCGCCAGGAGGGCCGTGGCATCGGCCTTGCCAACAAGCTGCGCGCCTATGCGCTGCAAGACCGCGGACTCGACACCGTCGACGCCAACCGGCGGCTCGGCTTCGCCGACGACGAGCGCGATTATGCGCATGCGGCGGCGATGCTGCGCGGTCTCGGCATCGGCGAGGTGCGGCTGCTGACCAACAATCCGTCGAAAGTCGCCGGGCTGGAAAACGCGGGGATTGGGGTCGTCGAGCGGGTACCGCATCAGATGCCCGCGAATCCGCACAACGCCGATTACCTTGCGACCAAGCGCAAGAAGAGCGGGCACCTGCCCTAGGGTTCGAACAACGCGGTGCCGACCCGCACCGCGGTCGCGCCCAGCATGACCGCCGCCTTGTAGTCGGCCGACATGCCCATGCTGGCTCCGTTGACACCCTGTTCGCGGGCGATCTTGGCGAGCAGCGCGAAGAAGGGCGCCGGCTCGAGCCCGAGTGGCGGGATGCACATCAGTCCGGCGAGCGGCAATGGCGACTCGCGGACCGCGGCGACGAGCTCGCCGACCTCGCCGATGGGGCAACCGCCTTTCTGCTCCTCTGCGCCGATGTTGACCTGGACGTAGACCGACGGTGAGCGCTGGGTCCTGTCCGCTTCCTTGACCAGCGAAGCCAGCAGCGAACGCCGGTCGAGCGCATGGATCACATCGAACAGCTTCACCGCCTCGGCCGCCTTGTTCGACTGCAGCCGCCCGATCGCGTGCAGCCTGATGTCCGGATGCTGGGCGAGCAATGGAGGCCATTTCGCAAGCGCTTCCTGGACTCGGTTCTCGCCGAAGTCGCGCTGCCCGGCGCCGATCAGCGGCTCGATCTCCTCGGCTGCGCGGCCCTTGCTGACGGCGACCAGCCGGACATCGGCGGGATCGCGCCGGGCGAGCTTGGCAGCGCCGCCGATGCCGTCGAGGACCGCGTCCAGCCGCTCTGCCGCGCTTGCCATTGGCCGCCTATAGGAACCGCCATGACTCGCCGCCAGACCACGCCGCCGAGCCGCTGGCTGATCGTCGGCGACGATGACTCGGTCGCGGCGGAAAGGCTCTTGCCGCGCGGCATCGGCATATTGTTGCTCAGGCCGTTAAGCGTCGGCCAGATGCGGAGGCTGCGGGCGATCGCGAGGCAACGCGGGCTGACCGTCGTGGCGGAGCGGCGAGGAACCGCGGCGCGGGTCCACGACATGCGCGAGCTGCGCCGCGCCTTGCTCGCCCGTACCGGGCTGGTGCTCGTCTCGCCTATCTTCGAAACCGCGAGCCACCCCGAATGGCGTCCGCTGCCGCGGATGCGCGCGGCAACGCTCGCCCGCCTCGCGGGCCGCAAGGCGATTGCGCTCGGCGGCATGGACCAACGGCGCTTCAGCCGCGTATCGCGGCTCGGCTTCAGCGGTTGGGCGGGGATTTCGGCGTTTAGAACTTGAGCGCGGTGCCGACGTAGACCGCCTGGCTGTCGCGCCGTTCGTCGCGGAGCGCGGACGCGCGGTCGCGCTCGATATTGTAGCGGACGCCGCCAGTCAGCGCGACGCGCTTCGACAGCGAGTAGGACCCGCCGACGTCAACCGAATAATTGTCGCTCGGGCGCAGCGCGGCGAGCGGGTGCCCGTCGGAGCGCTCGGCGCCGACCGCAACCCGGCCGGTGAACCGCGGCAGCGAATAGCTGACGCCGACGACCGCGCTCTCGCGTCCGCCGATCGCCGAGTCGGCGCTCTTCACCTTGGCGACGTCGCCGGAAACGGCGAATCGCCGCCAGCCGACCGCCACGCCGAGGTTGTAGGTGGTCGGCGTCAGCGCACTGAGCGCGCTCGCTGCGGCGACGTCGGTCACCGGGGCCTCGCCCGAATTGCCGGTCCGCGCGCGAATCGCCACGCGCACCTGCGACGGGCGGCCCTTGGCCGCGGCCGGGGTGAACTTGAAATCGGTCAGGCTGAGGCTGCGCCGGCCGAGCAGCGCCGCGAGCTTGGGATCGGCGTTGGCCGGGGTGAACGTCGACATCGGATCGAAGCTGAGCGATACCGCCGGAGCCCGCTTCTTGCCGGTCGTCGCCGCGAACGCCGGAGTCAGCACGAGACCGCCCGCGGCGAGCGCCGCAAGCAGCCGAGCTTCCTTCCGATGGGCGATCTTCTTCAAGGCTAACGAACTCCCTGTTCGCGAGTCGATATAGCTACCGAAAGCTGAAGGTTCCATGAGCTGAGTCGATTCGCTGCACATCTGTTGCCGAGTCACAACAACTTTGCCCCGGAGAGGGACACGCTTGCGGGAGGGCCTTGACCATCTATAACGCCGCCCGAGACCGAATTCTTGGCCAAGGACGCCCGATGACCCCTGTGAAAACGACTGCCGCCGCACTGCTGATCGTCGCGCTCGCCTCGAGCGGCTGCGCGAGGAACCGTAATCTTCCGACGCGGCTTGCTCCCTCGCGGGTGACGACGATCGGCGTCAACAGCTATTTGTGGCGCGCCGCGGTCGACACGGTGTCGTTCGCGCCGCTCCTCCAAGCCGACGCCAACTCCGGCGTGATCATCACCGACTGGTATGCCAATCCCAAGGCGCCCGGCGAGCGGGTCAAGCTGACCGTCGCGATTCTCGATGCCGACCTTCGCGCCGACGCGCTGCGAGTCGCGGCATCGCGCCAGGTCAACCAGAACGGGGCGTGGGTCGACGCGCCCGTCGCCGCCGCCACCGTGCAGAAGCTCGAGGACATCATCCTGACCCGAGCCCGCGACCTGCGCCGCGCCGCCGTCGGGGGCTAAGGCCTTGCAGCCATGAGCGGGCGATTCGACCCGACGGAGGCCGACCGCCGCTGGCAGGCGCGCTGGCAGGAGGCGCAGTCGTTCCGCGCCGACAGCGCGAGCAACAAGCCCAAGACCTATGTGCTCGAGATGTTCCCCTATCCGTCGGGGCGCATCCACATGGGCCATGTGCGCAATTACACGATGGGCGACGTGATCGCCCGCTACCGGCGGATGCAGGGGCACGAGGTGCTCCACCCGATGGGCTGGGACGCGTTCGGCATGCCGGCCGAAAATGCCGCAATGGAGCGCAGGGTCCACCCCGGTGAGTGGACCCGGGCGAATATCGCGACGATGCGCGAGCAATTGAAGCGAATCGGCTTCGCGATCGACTGGAGCCGCGAGTTCGCGACCTGCGACCCGGCCTATTACGGCCACGAGCAAGCGCTGTTCCTCGACCTGTTCGAGGCGGGGCTGGTCTATCGCAAGGAAAGCGAGGTCAATTGGGACCCGGTCGACATGACCGTGCTCGCCAACGAGCAGGTGGTCGACGGCCGCGGCTGGCGCTCGGGCGCGGTCGTCGAGCGGCGCAAGCTGGCGCAGTGGTTTCTCAAGATCACCGATTTCGCCGAGGATCTGCTCGACGGGCTCCAGACGCTCGACGACTGGCCCGACAAGGTCCGGCTGATGCAGGAGAACTGGATCGGCAAGAGCCGCGGCCTGCAGTTCCGCTTCCGCCTCGCCGAGCCGGTCGAGTCGATCGAGTCGGTCGAGGTGTTCACTACCCGGCCCGACACGATCTTCGGCGCCAGCTTCGTGGCGATCGCCGCCGATCACCCGATCGCGCGGGCCATTGCCGAGCGCGACCCCGACGCCGCCGAATTCATCGCCGAGTGCCGCGCCGGGGGCACCAGCGCGGCCGAGCTCGAGACCGCCGAGAAAATGGGCTTCAAGACCGCGCTCGAGGTGGTCCATCCGCTCGACCCCGAGTGGCGGCTGCCTTTGTTCATCGCGAACTTCGTGCTGATGGATTACGGCACCGGCGCGATCTTCGGCGTGCCCGGCCACGACCAGCGCGATTTCGAGTTCGCGACCAAATACGGCCTGCCGGTCCGGCGCGTGGTCGCCGCCAGCACCGATCTCGCCTCCGAGCCGGTCGGGGACGAAGCCGAGAGCGCGCCCGGCGTGACGGTCAATTCGCGCTTCCTCGACGGGCTCACCACCGATCAGGCCGCGGCGGACGTCATCCGCCGAGCCGAGGAAGGCGGCTGGGGCCAGGGCACGACGGCGTGGCGATTGCGCGACTGGGGCGTGTCGCGCCAGCGCTATTGGGGCACGCCGATCCCGTTCGTCCATTGCGCGAAGTGCGGCGTCGTTCCGGTGGCGCGCGAGCAATTGCCGGTCGTGCTGCCGGAAGACGTGAGCTTCGAGGTGCCGGGCAACCCGCTCGACCGTCACCCCACATGGAAGCATGTCGACTGCCCGGCGTGCGGCGGCGCGGCGACGCGCGAGACCGACACGCTCGACACCTTCGTCGATTCGAGCTGGTATTTCATCCGCTTCGCGAGCCAGCCGGCCGATGCACCGTTCGACCGCGCGGAGGCCGAGAAGTGGCTGCCGGTGGCGCAATATATCGGCGGGGTCGAACATGCGATCCTGCACCTGCTCTACGCGCGCTTCTGGACCCGCGCGCTCCAGCGGCTCGGCAAGATCGGCATCGCCGAGCCGTTCGCCGGCCTGTTCACCCAGGGCATGGTGACCCACGAGACCTATCGCGCCGGCGACGGCAGCTGGCTCAGCCCCGACGAGGTCACGCGCAACGGCGACGACTGGGTCCGGATCGAGGACGGCGAGCCGGTCGCGCCCGGCCGGGTCGAGAAAATGTCCAAGTCGCGGCGCAACACCGTCGACCCGGAGCCGATCCTCGACAAATATGGCGCCGACGCGGTGCGCTGGTTCATGCTCTCCGACAGCCCGCCCGAGCGCGATCTCGAATGGTCGGAGGCCGGAATCGAGGGCGCGTCGCGGTTCGTCCAGCGGGTATGGCGGCTGGCGACAGGGTCGGACGCGGGCGCGGGCGGGGACCCTGCGCTCCAGCGCAAGCTGCACCGGACGATCGCCGCGGTCGGCGAGGCGATTGACGCGCTGCAATTCAACAAGGCGGTCGCGCAGCTCTATGAGCTGGTCAGCGCGATCGAGAAGGCGCGGCCGTCGGAAACCCGCAGCGAGTCGGTGCGGACGCTGATCCAGCTGGCGGCGCCGATGGCGCCGCACCTCGCCGAGGAGGCATGGGCGCGGCTCGGCGGACAAGGGCTTGTGGCGGACTCGTCCTGGCCGGAGTTCGATCCGGCGCTGCTGCTCGACGAGGAAGTGACTCTGGCCGTCCAGGTCAACGGCAAGCTGCGCGATACGCTGGTCGCTCCGCGCGGCCTCGATCGCGCCGAGGCCGAAGCGCGGGCGCTCGCCTCCGACAAGGTCCAGCGCCAGCTCGCCGGAGCCACGCCGCGCAAGGTGATTGTGGTCCCCGACCGGCTGGTCAATATCGTCGCCTGATGCGCCGCGCCCTGCTGATCCTTGCCGCTCTCGCCGTTTCGGGCTGCGGGCTGCGGCCGCTCTACGGCAACGGCAGCGCGAGCGGGGTCGCCGCCACCCTGCGCTCGGTGTCGGTGGCGCCGATCGAGGGCCGCGCCGGCTGGCTGGTCCGCAACAAGCTGGTCGACCGCCTCGGCGAGGCGAGCTCGGGCGAATCCGAATACCGGCTCGACGTGACGCTCGACGACGACATCACCGCGTTCGGCATCCGCACCGACCGGGCCGCGACGCGCGAGCGCCGGACGCTGCGCGCGCGCTACCAGCTGGTGCGGCTCGGCACCGGCGAGGTCGTGCTCGACGCCACCGCCGGCTCGGACGCCGGGATCGACATCGTCAGCTCCGATTATGCGACCGTCGCCGCCGAGCAGACCGCGCTCGAGAATCTGGCCGACGTCGTCGCCGACCAGATCGTCGCGCGGATCGGGATCTACGCCGCGCGCGCCAGGCCGGCCGGATGAAGCTCGGCAAGCGCGACGCGTCTCGCGCCGTCGAGCGGCCCGATCCCGCGGTTCGGCTGTACCTGTTTTACGGTCCCGACGAAGCGCAGTCGCGGGCGCTCGGTGCGAGGCTGGCGGAAACGCTCGAGGCGAGCCGTTTCCTGGTCTCGGCGGCGGCGATCAAGGCCGATCCCGCGACGCTCGCCGACGAAGCCGCGGCGATGAGCCTGTTCGGCGGCAAGCGGCTGATCTGGATCGACCCGGCGGGCGACGACATCGCCGCCGGTGCCGAAGCGCTGCTGTCCGGCGGGGCCGCCGAAAGCGCGGTGGTCGCGATCGGCGGCGCGCTGCGCAAAAGCTCGGCGCTGGTCAAGCTCGCCGAGGCCGCGCCGAACGCGCTGGCGCTTGCGTCCTACCCGCCCGAAGGCATCGACGCCGAGCGCATGATCATCGACGCGGGCCGGCGACACGGACTGAAGATCGCGGGACCGGTCGCCGCGCGGATTGCCGAAGCGTGCGGCAACGATCGCGCGATCGCCGACCAGGAGCTGCGCAAGCTCGCGCTGTTCGTCGACGCGTCGCCGCACGCGCCCAGGGAACTCGACCATGACGCGCTCGACGCGGTCGGCGCCGAGAGCGCGGACAGCAACCTGCCGCGGCTCGCCGACCTGGCGCTGGCCGGCGAGCTGGGCGAGCTGGGGGAGGAGCTGGCGCGGCTCCCGGCCGGCACGGCGGCGATCCCGGTCGTCCGCGCGCTCAACCGCCGGCTGCTGATGCTGGCGCCGATCCGGGCGCGGGTCGAGCGCGGCGAGCGCCTCGACGCCGTCATGACGTCAGTGGGGAAGTCGTTGTTCTTCAAGGATAAAGCCCTCGTCTCGAAAATCCTGGGCCGGTGGGACGCGGCGCGCCTCGCGACCGTGTCGGAGCGCGCCGCGCGGCTCGAGCGCGAGTTGCTGTTCAGCGACGTGCCCGAGCAAGCGGCGCTCGGCGAGGAGCTGATGGCGATCGCGCGGGCGGCGGGCCGCTCGGCCTAGATCGGCTCGCCGCTCAGCCGCTGGCAGATCATGTCGAGCTGGTCGAGGCTCGAATAATGCAGCGTCACCTTGCCGCCCGATCCGCGGTGCGCGACCTCGGCCTTGAGGCCGAGCATGTCGCTGAGCTGGCGCTCGAGGGAGGCGAGGTCGGGGTCGACCGGCGGGGCGTTGCGCGCGCTCGCCCGCGCGATGTCGATGCCGGCGCCGGGCTTGACGTAGCGCGCGCGAGTCTCGGCCTGGCGCACCGACAGCCCCTTGGCGATGATCTCGCGCGCCAGATCTTCGGGGTCGGGCGCCGCGGCAATGGCCCGCGCATGGCCCATGCTGATATCGCCTTTCAATAGCGATTGCCTCACGAATTCCGGAAGATCGAGCAATCTCAAATGGTTAGCGACGTGGCTGCGCGACTTGTGGATGAGCTTCGCCACCTCATCCTGGGTGTGGCCATAGCGCTGGATCAGCTGGCGATAGCCCTCCGCCTCCTCGATCGCGTTCAAATCCTCGCGCTGGATATTCTCGATCAACGCGAGCTCGGCGGTGGTGCCCTCGTCGATGTCGCGCACGATCGCCGGGATCGCATGGAGCTGAGCCCGCTGCGCGGCGCGCCACCGCCGCTCGCCGGCGACGATCAGGAACCCGTCGCCGTCGGGCCGGAGCAGGATCGGCTGGAGGACGCCGTGCTCGGCGATCGATTCGGCGAGCTCGGCCAGCGCCTCCTCGTCGAACTGGATCCGCGGCTGGTGCGGATTGGGCCGGATGCGCGCGATCTCGACCTCGCGCACCCCGTCGCGCAGCTCCTCGCCCTCGCCCGCCGGAGCCGGGCGCGCGCTGTCGCCGAGCAGCGCCGACAGCCCCATGCCGAGGCCCTTGGCCGGGCGCTCGCTCATGCCGCCGCCGCCAGTTGCGGCAGGCGATCGATCAGCTCGCGCGCAAGCTGGAGATAGGCGGTCGAGCCGGGACAGCGCAGGTCGTAGATCAGAGCCGGAAGCCCATGACTCGGCGCCTCCGACAGCCGCACGTTGCGCGGCACGATGGTGTCGAACACCGCCGCGCCGAGGCACGCGCGGACATCCTCGGCGACGGCCTGCGAGAGATTGTTGCGGCGATCGAACATGGTCAGCGCAACGCCGAGGATCGCCAGCTCGGGATTGAACGCAGCGCGAATCCGCTCGACCGTCTGGAGCAGTTGGCTGAGGCCCTCGAGCGCAAAAAATTCGGACTGCAGCGGCACCAGCAGATGCCGTGCCGCGGCCAAAGCGTTGACCGTCAGCAGCCCGAGCGACGGCGGGCAGTCGATCAGTGCGATGTCCCACCGCCCGGACGCCGCCGCCAATGCCTTGCCGAGCCGATGCGCGCGGTCTTCGAGGCCCACCAGCTCGATTTCGGCGCCGGACAGGTCGACCGTCGCCGGCAGCAGGTCGAGCCGGGGCACCCGCGTCGGCAGCGCGGCGTCGGTCACCGCGGCAGTCCCGATCAGTACGTCATAGCTCGACCGAGCCCGCTGCGCGCGGCTGATGCCAAGGCCGGTCGATGCATTCCCCTGCGGATCGAGGTCGACCAGCAGCACCCGCCAGCCGATCGCCGCGAGCGCCGTCGCGAGGTTGATCGCGGTCGTGGTCTTGCCGACCCCGCCCTTCTGGTTGGCTACCGCGATGCGGATCATGCCTTGGCCCTCACCCCTGTGGCGACGACGATCCAGGAATCGGCGTCGGTCACACTGCGTTCCACGTGAAACGCACCTTGCCACGCGCGGCGCGCCTCGGCCAGTTCCCCTTGCGCCTTCCGGCCCTTGGGAAGCGCCCAAACGGTATTTCTTGTGGATAGGTGCTCGGATATCTCGAATAAATGGGCGAGCGATGCGACCGCACGCGCCGTGATCACGTCGAAGCGACCGCTTGCGCGTTCGGCCTTGGTGCAAACGACTTCCGCCGAGAGACCGAGCGATTCGACGACCTTGTGGAGAAATTCCGCGCGCAGCCGTCGCGGCTCTACCAATGTGACCGGCCCCTCGACGAGACAGGCGATGACGATCCCGGGAAGTCCCGCGCCGGCGCCGATGTCGACCCACGATGCGCCGGCCTTGGGCTCGAAGCGCACCAGCTGGGCCGAATCGAGGATGTGGCGCTGCCAGATGCTGTCGAGGGTCGACGCCGACACCAGGTTCTGGCGCGCGCTTTCGTCCTCGAGCAGGGCAACATAGCGCTCGATGCGATCGAATGTTTCACGTGAAACAGGCCGGCGCGCGGCCTGCGCCAAGCCCTCGATCATGCCGCCGCGCGCCGGCTCGCCGCCACGTAAAGCGCCGACAGCGCGGCCGGGGTTACGCCTGGAACGCGCGACGCCTGGTCGAGAGTCTCGGGGCGCGCCCGCGCCAGGCGCTCGACCATCTCGTTCGACAGGCCCGGCACGGCCGCAAAATCGAGGTCGGCCGGGATCCAGACGCGCGAGTCACGCCGGACGACTTCCCACTCGCGCTGCTGGCGCTCGACATAAGGCGCGTACAGCGCATCGGCCCGGCCTTCGTCGGTCTCCCCCCAAGCGGCCTGCCGCGCCGCGAAATGCCGATCGATCTGCCGGCGCCGGCGATCCGACAAGCAGCCGGCCGCGAGCGCGGCCTCGCCCAGCCGGCTGGTCGCATTGTCGGCCCGCAGGAGCAGCCGATATTCGGCGCGCGCGGTCATCATGCGATAGGGCTCGCTGACGCCCTGCAAGGTCAAATCGTCGATCATCACGCCAATGTAGCTCGAGCGGCGGTCGAAGCGCACCGGGTCGAGATCGAGCGCGCGCGCCGCCGCGTTGAGCCCGGCGGCGAGCCCTTGCGCCGCGGCTTCCTCATAACCGGTGGTGCCGTTGATCTGGCCGGCCAGGAACAGGCTCGGGAGCTCGCGCACTTCGAGCGTCGCGTTGAGCCGGCGCGGGTCGACGAACTCATATTCAACCGCATAGCCCGGACGGACGATGTCGGCGCGCTCGAGCCCCGCGATGCTGCGCACGAACTCCGCCTGGACGTCCGCCGGAAGCGACGTTGAGATGCCGTTGGGATAGACCAGCGGGTCGCGCAGCCCCTCGGGCTCGAGGAAAATTTGGTGGGCGTCGCGATTGGCGAAGCGCTTCACCTTGTCCTCGATCGACGGGCAGTAGCGCGGGCCCTTGCCCTCGATCGCCCCAGCGAACAACGGCGATCTGCCGAAGTTGGCGGCGATGATCTCGTGCGTGCGCGCGTTGGTGCGCGCGATCGCGCAGCTCAGCTGCGGCGGCGCGGCCCCGTCGTCGAGCGCGGACATCATCCAGGCATCGCCATCGCTCGGCTGCTCCTCGAGCCGGCTCCAGTCGATCGTGCGGCCATCGAGGCGCGGCGGCGTCCCGGTCTTGAGCCGGCCCTGGCCGAGCCCGACGTCGCGAATCTGCCGCGCGAGCGCCGCGGACGCACGCTCGCCGCGCCGGCCGCCTTCGACCACCCGCTCGCCGACGAACATCCTCGCGTCGAGGAACGTGCCGGTGGCGATCACCAGCGCTCGGCACGGCAGCAAGCCCACGCTTGTCTCCAGCCCGGCGACGCATCCGCCGCGAAGCGCGAGGCGCAAGGCTTCGGCGACGACCAGCTCGACGCCGCTTTCGCGCAGCAGCTCGGCCACCGCGCCACGATAAAGCGCGCGGTCGGCCTGAACGCGCGGGCCCCATACCGCGGGCCCCTTGCTACGGTTGAGCATCCGGCGATGGATCGCGGCGCGATCGGCGGCGCGCGCCATCAGGCCGTCGAACACGTCGAGCTCGCGCACCAGATGGCCCTTGCCGACCCCGCCGATCGACGGGTTGCACGACATTTGCCCGGAGTCCTCGGCGCGGAACGTGACCAGGCCGACGCGCGCGCCGCACCGCGCCGCGGCAGCCGCGGCTTCGCACCCGGCATGGCCGGCGCCGATCACGAGGACGTCAAACATGGCGGTGCCTCTACCGGATGAGCGTTTCACGTAAAACACCCGTCATTTGCCGAGGCAGAAGCGGCCGAACAAGGCGTCGAGCACATCCTCCACCCCGGCCCGCCCGGTCAGGCGGTCGAACGCCGCGCGGGCGGCGCGAAGGTCCTCGGCGACCAGGACCGGATCGTGGCCGGCGCCGGCCGCGCGCAGCGACCGCTCGGCATCGGCCAGGCAATCGGCCTGGCGCCGGTTGAGCATAATCGCATCTTCGCCGGGCAGGATCGACCGGGCGAGCGCGGTCACCGCCTCCAGCAATACCCCTATTCCGGCCCCCGTCACCGACGATGTTGCGAGCGACCCCTCGGGCGCCACGCCGCGCTCGGGCAGGTCGGCTTTCCCGTGCAGCCGAACCAGCCGCGGATGAGCCGGCGCCCCCTGCGGATCGCCAAGCCACAGCAGTACGTCGGCGGCTTCGACCAGCGCCTCGGCGCGGGCGATTCCGAGCGCCTCGACCTGGTCGTCGGAATCGCGCAATCCCGCCGTATCGGTCAGCACGATCGGCATTCCATCGAGCGACAAGGGCACGTCGATATGATCGCGCGTGGTTCCCGGAACATCGGTCACGATCGCCCGTTCCGTGCCGACTATCACATTGATAAGACTGGATTTTCCGGAGTTCGGCGGGCCCGCGACGACCACCCGCACGCCGTCCTTCAGAAGCTCGACGCGCGGCCGGGCGAGCCATTCGCCGATCTCTGTTGCTAATGCACCGCAATCGCACGACAGCGCGTCATTGGTGCCGAATTCGTCCTCCTCGGCATAATCGATCGCGCGCTCGGCCTCGGCCGAAAGGGCAAGCAGGCGCGCCTGCCATTGCGCGATCTGCACCTTGAGCCCGCCCTCGGCGAGCGACAGCGCAGCCTTGCGCTGCGATTGGGTCTCGGCCTCGATCAGGTCGGCCAGCCCTTCGGCTTCGGTGAGGTCGATGCGGCCATGCTCGAACGCGCGGCGGGTGAACTCGCCCGGCGACGCCAGGC
This sequence comes from Sphingomicrobium sp., assembly GCA_035717905.1. GTDB lineage: Bacteria > Pseudomonadota > Alphaproteobacteria > Sphingomonadales > Sphingomonadaceae > Sphingomicrobium. Next base: position 21,558 of record DASTID010000145.1, read on the forward strand.
GCAATCCGTCCGACCGCTCGAGCGCTCCGAGCAGCGCGTCGACCACCGCCCGGCCGCCGTGGCAGTGGAATTCGACGACGTCCTCGCCGGTCGCGCTCGCCGGACCGTCGAAACGCAGCACCAGCGCCTCGTCGAGCTGCTCGCCGCTCGCCGGGTCGCGCAGCTCGCGAACCGCGGCGTGCCGCGCTTCGGGCAAGCCGCCAGCGATGCTGGTCCCCGCCTCATGCGCTCGCGGACCGCTGATGCGAATCACCGAGATCGCGGCCGGCGGACGCCCGCTCGACAGCGCGAAGATGGTGTCGCTCAAACGACCTGGTGCACCGCCGGCCAGCCGAGCACCGGCGCGACGTCATGATAGCCGTCCCAGATCATCTTGAGCGCGACCCACAGGATCACCAGCAGGCCGACCCACGCGATCCACCGGTACCGTTCGATGTAGCGGGCGAGCAGGTTGGCCGCGATGCCCATCAAAGCGACGGCGAACACGAGGCCGACGATCAGGATCCCGGGATGCTCGCGCGCCGCGCCGGCCACCGCGAGCACGTTATCGAGGCTCATCGACACGTCGGCGATCGCGACTCCCCAGGCCGCGCCCGCGAAGCTCTTGGCCGGATGCAGGCCCGAGCGCTCGTCGCCGAGAATCTCGTCCGATCCGGGCGAGCATTCCTTCGCTTCGCGGAGGTCGCGCCACATTTTCCACGACACCCACAGCAGCAGCAGCCCGCCGGCGAGGATCAGGCCGACGATCTGGAGCAATTGGGTGACGACCAGCGCGAACGCGATTCGCAGCACCAACGCGGCGAGCACGCCGATCACGATCACCTTGCGCCGCTGCTCCGCGGGAAGGCCGGCGGCGAGCGCGCCGACGACGATCGCATTGTCGCCGGCGAGCACCAGGTCGATCATCAGCACCTGGACGAAAGCCGCGAGCGCGCCCGGCTCGCCGATATTGGCGAAGTCGCGCATGATCGACTGCCAGATTTCCGCGGGGCCCCCCAGCCCGTTCGGCTCGGTCGCGGCGACGATCATCAATGCATCGATCACTCGGGTCCCCTGGTCTTGGCGGCGCAAGCGCGCGCGATCGGCCAAGGCCGGTGCCACGCTTTTGTTCCGCGCGCTAGGCGCCGGCGAGCAGGCTCCTCAGGCCGAGCACATGGTCGCCGCCCACCCAGCCTTCGTAGATCATGCTCACCGCGACGTAGAGAATGACGGCAAGCCCGATGTAGTTGATCCAGTGGTAACGCTGGATCAGGCGCGCCACGTAATTGGCGGCCAAGCCCATGAACAACACCGAGAAGGTCAGGCCGATGAACAGCAGCGCCGGGTTCTCGCGGGCGATCGACGCGACCAGCAGCACGTTGTCGAGGCTCATGCTGAGGTCGGCGGCGGTGATCTGGATCGCCGCCTGGAGCAGCGTCTTGGTCGCCGGCGGTCCCTCGATCTCGACGGTGTCGGGATCGTCGCAGACCACCGGCTTCGCGGGGAAGATTTCCCGCGCCATGTTGTAGGCGACCCACAACAGCAGCAGCCCGCCGGCGAACACCAGGCCGGTGACCTTGAGCAGCTGGGTCGCCAGCACTGCAAAGGTGATGAGGAAGATCAGCGCCAGGCCGACCCCGAACATCAGGACCTTGCGACGGTCCTTTTCCGGCAGGCCGGCGGCGAGCGAGCCCATGATCACGACATTGTCGCCGGCCATGGTCAGGTCGCCGACGATGATCTGCCCGAGCTTGATCAGCCCGGCGGCCGTGAAAATCGCGCCGAAGTCCAGGCCCTGGAGCATGAGTTATCGGTCCCGCGCCATTGCGAGCGGAGCGAAGCAATCCATCAGCATGCGTTTCCGGATCGCCACGTCGCTACGCTCCGCGATGACAGCTGCTACTGGTTCATCGACGCGAAGAAATCCTCGTTCGACTTGGCGTCCTTCATCTTGTCGAGCAGGAACTGCATCGCGTCGACGGTGCCCATCTGCATCAGGATCCGGCGCAGCACCCACATCTTGGTGAGCGTGCCCTGCTCGACCAGCAGCTCTTCCTTGCGGGTGCCGGACTTGCCGACGTCGAGCGCCGGGAAGATGCGCTTGTCGGCGACCTTGCGGTCGAGCACGATTTCCGAGTTACCGGTGCCCTTGAACTCCTCGAAGATGACTTCGTCCATCTTCGATCCGGTATCGATCAGCGCGGTGGCGATGATCGACAGCGAGCCGCCTTCCTCGATGTTGCGTGCGGCGCCGAAGAAGCGCTTGGGCCGCTGCAGCGCATTGGCGTCGACGCCGCCGGTCAGCACCTTGCCCGAGCTCGGCACGACCGTGTTGTAGGCGCGTCCCAGGCGGGTGATCGAATCGAGCAGGATGACCACGTCCTTCTTGTGCTCGACCAGGCGCTTGGCCTTCTCGATCACCATCTCGGCGACCTGGACGTGGCGGCTGGCGGGCTCGTCGAAGGTCGAGGAAATGACCTCGCCTTTCACGCTGCGCTGCATGTCGGTAACTTCTTCCGGCCGCTCGTCGACCAGCAGCACCAGCAGGAACACCTCGGGGTGATTGTCAGTGATCGCTTTCGCGATATTCTGCAGCAGCACGGTCTTGCCGACGCGCGGTGGCGAGACGATCAAGGCGCGCTGACCTTTACCCTGCGGCGCGACGATGTCGATCACCCGCGCCGACTTGTCCTTGACCGTTGGATCGACGCTGTCGAGCGTCAGCTTCTCGTCGGGATACAGCGGCGTCAGATTGTCGAAGTTGACGCGATGCCGAACGGCTTCGGGGTCGTCGAAATTGATTTGGCTGAGGCGGGTCAAGGCGAAATAGCGTTCGCCCTCCTTGGGCCCGCGGATCTCGCCCTCGAGCGTATCGCCGGTGCGCAAGCCGAATCGGCGAACGATCGACGGAGCGACATAAATATCGTCGGGACCGGCGAGATAATTGGCCTCGGCGGAGCGGAGGAAGCCGAAGCCGTCGTTGAGGACCTCGATCGTCCCCGATCCCATGATCTCCACGCCGTTTTCGGCCTGGATCTTGAGGATCGAGAACATCAGGTCCTGCTTGCGCATCGTCGACGCGCCTTCGACGCCCATCTCCTCGGCCGTTGCGACCAGCTCGGCGGGCGTCTTTTTCTTCAATTCTTTCAAATGCATGGGAATGTCTTTTCTTGGGGGAGTGGGCTCGAGCTTCTCAATGGACCGATAAAGCCGGAGGGCGGCAGGACGCCGCGCGCATCGTTGGAGGAGCGGCCGGCGTGAGGAAAACTGGCCGGAGCCGCTCGCGATTCGAGGTATGGTCGGCCGCGCGCCGAGTCAATCAGGTGCTGGCAGGCGCAGCGACGAAACGTCAGAACGGACGGACGATCACCAGCACGACGATGATCGCGGCGACGACGCCCGGGATCTCGTTGATCATCCGCACGGCCCTGCTCGACAGCGTCCGCTCGCCGCGCGCGAGCTTCTTGCCATAGGCGCCGAGCCATCCCTGATAGCCGCTAAGCAGGATGACCAGCGCGAGCTTCGCGTGAAACCAGCTTTGACTCCAGGCATCGACGTTGAAGGCGAGCATCAGGCCGAGGATCCAGACGACCGCCATCGCCGGCGTCAGGATGATCGAGCGGATGCGCGATTCGCGCTCGATCCACGCGCGGTCCTCGGGCGAGCCCGGCGCCGTCTCCTGGTGATAGACGTAAAAGCGCGGCAGCAGGAACAGCCCCGCCATCCAGAAGATCACGAAGGTGACGTGGGCGGCCTTCACCCAGAGGTAGGCGGGGCCGAGAAATCCCGTGAGATCGGTCACCGTCCCCCCTTCACCAAAGCCAGCAGCTGCTCGACATGCGCGATCGGCGTGTCCGGCAGGATGCCGTGCCCGAGATTGAAGATGTGAGGACGGCCGGCGAAGGCGTCAAGGACGCGTGCCACGGCCGCGTCCAGCGCATCGCCGCCGGCGACCAGCGCGAGCGGGTCGAGATTGCCCTGGACGACCACGCGCTCGGGCAGCTCGGCCGCGGCCCAGGCCGGATCGACCGTCTCGTCGATCCCGACGGCGTCGACGCCGGTGTCGCGCGCGTAGGCGCCGATCTTGCCGCCCGCGCCCTTGGGGAAGCCGATCACCGGTACTGCCGGATGCCGGTCCTTCAAGCGTTGGACGAGCCGCGCGGTCGGCGCGATCACCCAGCGCTCGAACTGCTGCGGCGACAGGCTGCCGGCCCAGCTGTCGAACAATTGCACCGCCTCGGCGCCGGCGGCGACCTGGCCGGACAGATAATCGAGCGTCATCTCCTCGATCCGCCCGATGATCGCGGCGAAAGCGCCTGGATCGGCGTAAGCGAGCCGCCGCGCCTCGGCCTGGTCGCGGCTGCCCTGCCCGGCGATCATGTAGGTCGCGACGGTCCACGGGCTGCCCGAGAAGCCGATCAGCGCCTTAGCCGGGTCGAGCCGCTCGCGGACCTTGGCGACCGTCTCGTAGATCGGCTCGAGCCGCGCCGGATAGGGCTGCAGCTCGTCGATCGCGGTGTCGAGGAGCAAGGGTGAGAGGCGCGGCCCTTCGCCGGCGACGAACGTCAGGTTCTGCCCCAAAGCGAAGGGGACGATTAGGATGTCCGAGAAGAGGATCGCCGCATCGAGCGCCGGAAAGCGCTGCAGCGGCTGGAGCGTGACGTCGGCCGCGGCGTCGCTGTCGTAGACGAGGTCGAGGAAGCTGCCCTTATGTTCGCGAAGCTCGCGATATTCGGGAAGATAGCGCCCGGCCTGGCGCATCAGCCAGATCGGCGGCGGGTCGCGCCGCTCGCCGCTGAGCACGGCAAGCAACGGCTTTTCCGAAGGCGTGTGCGAAGCTTCGCGACCCGGCGAGGCCACCCTCTATTCTCCCTTATTATTATATTTAGAAGAAGATTGATGATGTTAGTTG
>DASTID010000146.1:0-9129 GCA_035717905.1 Sphingomicrobium sp.
GCCGAGGCCATGGCCGCGGTCGAGCTGAAACAAAGCGAACCCGCGACGAGCACCGCAACGAAACCTTTGGACCGCGAACTCATCAGCGACCTCCATGCACCAGGCGCTTGCCCCCGCAACGACCGGAAACCCTTTGGCTCCACATTGGTTGCAAATACGCCGTTTATTGACAGACTTTAAACGAAATTTCCGTCCGCCTGTCGCATTAAAGACACGGCGCGGGCGCTCTTCCCGCATGAATCGACCAGTTCAGCTCACGCGCCAGGCCAGTCCTGCCGCCGCAGCCACGCCTGGAACATCAAGATCGCCCAGATCGCGGCGCCGCCGTCCTCCTGCCCGCGCAGGTGGCGCTGCCAGCGCCGCTGGACCAGCCCAGCGTCGAACCAGCCTTCGCGCATCATCGCCCGGCCCTCGAGCAGGTCTTCGGCCCACGGCCGCAGCGGGCCCCTGATCCATTCGCCCAAGGGCATGGTGAAGCCGCGCTTGGGTCGCTCGAACAATGCCGGCGAAAGCTCTCGCGCGAGCAGGCGGCGAAGCACGTGCTTCCCCCGGCCGTTGCGGATTTTCATCGCCAGCGGGATTCGCGCGGCGACGTCGGCCACGCGGTGATCGAGGAACGGGGCGCGCGCCTCGAGGCTGGCGGCCATCGAGGCGCGGTCGACCTTGCACAGGATGTCGCCGGGCAAATAGGTGACCGCATCATGGTACATCAGCCGGACGGCATCCGGCGCATCGGCCAGCGCGAGATTTGCGCCATCCGGGCCGGCGGGGCCGATCGCCGGATTGTCGCCGAGGCTCCATTCGTCGAGCACGTCGAAGCACAGATCGTCGAAGCTCCGGGCACGCGAAGCGAGGCGCAGGCCGCGGCGCAGCTTGCCCGCGAGCCGCGGCTCTCCGTCTCCGCGCAAAAACCGGGTCGCGCCGTTGAACAGCGGGTCGGGGATGAGCCCGATCGGCCCGGCCGCGGCGGATCGCAGCGGACGCGGAAGCCGCCGCGCGCGGCGCCAGATCGCCGGAAGTGCGACATGCCGGTTGTAGCCTCCGAACAGCTCGTCGCCTGCGTCGCCCGACAGCGCGACCTTGACCTGTCCGCGCGCGAAGCGGCTGACCAGATAGGTCGGGATTTGCGAGGCATCGGCGAACGGCTCGTCGTACATCTCGGGAAGCAGCGGGATGACCGAGCGGGCCTCGTCGACGCTGACATAATGTTCGTTGTGCAACGTCCCGAGCGCGCGCGCGACCTCACGCGCGTGGCCCGCTTCATCGAACCCGGCTTCGGCAAAGCCGATGGTGAAGCTGCGCACCGGGATCGGCGAATATTTTTGATACAAAGCGACGACCGTCGAACTGTCGATTCCGCCCGACAGGAACGCGCCAACGGGAACGTCGGCGATCGACTGGCCCCGGATCGCGACGGCAAGCGCCGCCTGGAGCTCCTCCAGCGCTTGTCCCTCGTCCCCGATCGGCTGCTCGAGCCCGCGCGCGACGACGTCTTCGTATGACCAGTAACGGGTCAGGGTGACGCCGGCGGCGGGCTCGTCACCGGCCGGGGAATCGCGCGGGGTCCGCGCAGCCTCGAGCGTGAAGGTGAGGACCGCCGCCGGAGGGAGCTTGAACACGCGCTCATAGATCGACAGCGGCTCCGCCACGTAGCCGCGCGACGCATAAGCGCGCAGCGCCGCGCGGCTGATCCGCCGATCGAAGTGCGGATGAAGCCGCAGCGCCTTGAGCTCGGACCCGAACAGCAGGTCCGATCCCGCCCATCCGTAATAGAGCGGCTTCTCGCCGAAGCGGTCGCGGACCAGGCTCAGCGTGCGCTCGCCCCGATCCCACAGCGCGAAGGCGAACATGCCCACGCATTGTTCGAGCGTTCGCGTCAGCCCCCATTCGGCGATGCATTCGACCAATGTCTCAGTGTCGGAGTCGCCACGCCAGGTGCGCGCGCCCGCGCTGTCGAGCGCCGCCCGAAGCTCGCGGTGATTGTAGATTTCGCCGTTGTAATTGAGGACGAAGCGCCCGTTCGACGAGACCATCGGCTGGTGCCCCGCGGGCGACAGATCGACGATCGACAGCCGGCGATGCGCGAAGCCAACGCCGGCATCCGGATCGATCCAGGTTCCCGCATCGTCGGGCCCGCGATGGGCGAGGCGATCGGCCATCGCCTCGAGCAATCGCTCATCGAGCGCGGCGCTTCCGACGATCCCGGCGATCCCACACATCTCAGCGCGCCGCCACCGTGCGCAGGACTTCCTCCCACCGGTCGGCCACCGCCGCCAGCGAAAATCGCCGGACCGAATCCGGCCCGGCCTGGCCGAGCTGCGCGCGAAGAGGCGCTGAATCCATCAGGCGCGACAGACCTTCGGCGAGCGCGTGAACGGCATCGGGCCCGCCGACCAGAATCCCGTTCCGGCCGTCCTGGATCAGCTCATTCGTTCCCGGGCAATCGGCGAAGCCCACGGCAGGGACTCGGAAAGCCAGCGCTTCGGCCGTCGCGAGCCCGAAGCTTTCGTAAATCGAGGGCATGACGAAAATGTCGGCTGCCGCATATTCCGCGGCGATGTCGCGGCGGACGCCGGGCAGCTCGACCCGCGAGGCGAGGCCGAGCCGCTCGACCTGCCGTTCGAGCGCCGGCCGTTCGGGACCTTCGCCGACTATCCTCAGGCGCCAGTCCGGATAGTCCGGGGCAAGCGCTGCGAACGCCGCGACCAGGGTCCGCTGGTTCTTTTGCTTCTCCAGCCGTCCGACGTTCAGGACCAGCCGATGCCCCGCGCCTTCCCGCTCGCGCGGAGTCGGAATCGCCACCGGGTTTGGAATGATCGCCATTAAAGCCTGCATCGCCGCGGGAAAGCTGCGCCTGGCAAATTCGGAGACGACGACCATCCTGTCCGCCAGCAACGGAGTCAGCCGCACCAGCAGCTGCTGGAACGGCACGGTTCGATAATGCTGGAACACGATGTGCTCGCTGGCGACGACGGGAATGCCGGTGCCGGCGAGCGAAAAGCCGAGCGGGAGGTAGATGCTGTGCATGAAGCCGACCGCCACATCCGGCCGCGCCCGGGTCGCAAAGGTTCGGATCGCGCGGACCCGGCGAAGAATTTCCAGTGGGCCGCTAGGCCGGTCGCTGCGCCCGATACCGAGACGGGCGCGCTTCACCTTTGATTCGAACGGGTAGAAGTCGGCATCCACCGTATCGAAGCTGACGACCGTCACGGCATGACCGCGCCTCGCGAGCTCGGAGGCCACGTCGGCAAGGACGCGCTCAGCACCGCCGCCGCTGCCGGCCAGCGATTTGATTGCGAACAGGAGCTTCACGCGCCCGCAGCTCGCTTTCTGCCGCACGCCACCCAATATGGCTCGGCCTCGAGAAAGCTGATTTGCTCGAGCCCCGCATCCTCCATCATGCGGACGATCTCGCGCCGCGAAAAGCGCTGCTCGAGCCGGGTCCCGAAGCGGTCGAGCGCATCGGTGCGCATCGAGTAAAAGCTTCCGTGACGGTAAGCGCCGAGCGGGAAGCCGCCGACGTCCGCGCCACTCCATTCGGCGAGGCGTGCGGCGCGGCTGAGCGGCCAATAGACGCCGGCGGCGATCACGGTGGTGACGCCCTTGCGCAGCGGGAACGGCAGACGCGAAATGAGCCGGCGGCCGATGTCGCTCAGTCGCCACAAGGCGGTGAACCAGGCCGGGCGATTGTCGAAGCTGTAGTAAAGATAGACGAGAAACGGCGCCCCTGGTTTCAGCTTCCGCGCCGCGTCGCGCATCGCCCGGCCGGTATCCGGGATGTGATGCAGGACGCCGAGCGAATAGCCGAAATCCTGGCTGCCGTCGGCCAACGGCAGGGCATCGGCGGCGGCGAGGTGGAAGCGCACGTTGGACGCGCCGGCGAGGCTGGCGCGGCAGACGTCCAGAGCCGCCGCGGCGGGGTCGATGCAATGCAACAGGCCGACTCGCGGCGCGACCAACGCCGCCCAGCGGCCTGACCCGCAGCCGAGATCGAAGCCTTCGGCGTTGGCTGGCAGCGCGTCCCAGGGAAAGATTGCGAAATATCGGTCGAACCAATGCTGCCGCTCCGCCGGGTCGAGCCGGCGCTGATCGAACGCGGCCCATTCCTCGCCGAACCCCTCGACCGTCCTGGCGTCGATGTTCCGCCCGGCGCTGGTCAACGGCCCTGCCCCGCCGGCTTCAGCCGGGACCCTGGCCGGCCGGCTCGAGCGTAAAGATCCAATCCCACCCTTCATGCGTTGGGACGATTTCGGATCGTTCTTCAAGCCCGCTGTCGAGCGACAGGTAGAATCGGTACCCCAACGGTTTCAGCATCTCCTCGATCCGCTTTGCCTGCCGGCATTGCGGAAGCACTTCGCAGATGATGTCGGGCGTGTGCGCGCGAATGGTCTCCCTCGCGCCTTCGAGAACCGACCATTCGAAGCCCTCCACGTCGAGCTTCCACAGCATCGGGCCACCAAGCCCGAGCGAGTCGATCGTGATCGTCGGGATCGACACGCCCTCCACGTAATCCGCGGCCAGCGACATCGAGCTCGGATGCGCCGCCGAGCCGGTCGATCGCGGCATGACGATCGCCCCCGCGTGGTCCGAGACTCCGCACAGCCTGACCTCCGCCCGCTCGGCGAGGTCGTTCGCGACGATGTTGCGGGCGGTCAGGAAATAATTCTCGGGAAGGATCTCGAACGCGATCGCGCGCATACCGGCCTTCGCCGCGATGAGCGCGAAGAGCCCCGAGTAGGCGCCGATGTCGAGGAAGGTCCCCTTACCTCGCTCGACATAGCGGAGGACGTTCGCGGCGGCCCTCGAGACCGGCGCGCCGCCGCCCCACAGAAGGTCCTTGGCGACCTGATCTTCGCGGGCATCGAGCAGGACGACTCTTTCGCCCGAAGCGAGGACATATTCGGCGCGCCCGCGGAACGGCAGCCGGTGCAGCGCTGCGGAGCCGAGGACCAGCGACGCCGCGCCGCGCGCAAGCGGATTGACGATCGGCAGGTACAGCGCGCGCGAAACGAGCGGCTTGATTCCGTGCCAGCTGTTGCGCCGAACCCGAAGCCGCGTGTTCGCCCGCCAATCATCGCCGCTGACGTTCATGCAATTGGCTTTACTACGCGCCGCCGGCCCCGACAAAGCGGCGTGGTCGCCTGCCGTAGTCAGAGGTCGAAGACGTTACGGAACGCGGCCTTGTAATCGGCCGCCGGGAAGCGCGTGCGGACGAGCTCCGCGCCGGCCAGGCCGAGCTTGCGCGCCAATGCGGCATCGGACAGCAGCTCGTCCATCCGCGCGGCGATCGCCGCGACGTCATCGACATCGACGAGATAGCCCGAGACGCCGTCCTCGATGATCTCCTCGGGCCCGCCGGAGCGGGTCGCGATCACCGGAATGCCGCAGGCGCTCGCTTCCTGGCAAACGAGGCCGAACGGCTCCGTCCGGGACAGGCACAAGGCGGCGCGCGCGAGCTTCAGCACCTCCGCCGGATCGCCGACCGCCGGCCGGAATTCGATCCTCCCCGCGCCGTCGCCGCGCCGGGCGCGATCGCGCAGACGATCGAGAAAAGCGATGCTTCCGGGCAGGCCCATATCGCTGCCGTAAAAGGCGAGCCTGGCGTCGCCATGCCTTCGCGCAATCCGGTCGAACGCCTCGATCGCCGCGTCTTGGCCTTTGACGCGCTGATAGCTGCCCATGAACACCAGCACCGGCTCGGCCGTGCTCACTCCGAGCACCGGCACATCGGGCGTTGGGTCGAAGAGAATTTCGGTCCCCGGCAATCCCACTCTTCGGCGAATGAATTCCGAGACGGCGACGAGCCGGTCCGAGCTGCGCCGCGCGAGCGCCAGCCACAGCGCGCCGATCTTGCCGAACATTCGCGGGTCCAGGCGCACCCAGGTGACGATCCGGCCGCGGTAGCCAAGCGCCCGCAGCACCGCGCCATGGGCGAAATGGAAGTCGTTGAACTGGAGCCGGCCGCACCGCTCACGCCGAAGAATGCGGTGAATTTCGAGTGAGCAACGAAGCAGCGCCGGGATGTAAGCCAGCGCCGACCAGGCCGACCGCCGCAGGCTGACGATCGGCAGCCGATAGACGCGCGCGAACGAACGCAGCTGGTCCTCCGGGATGCGGCTCTTGTCCGACATCAGCAGCACGAACTCGGCCACGTCGCCGAGCAGGCTCGCTTCCCGCCGAGCGGCGACGAACGCGCCGCTGACGTCGGCCGAGCCGTCGACGATGCAGATCACGGGCTTGGCGCCGGTCATGCGGAGTGCGCCGCGGTTGTCGCCGGCTGTTCCATGTCGCTAGATGGCCTCGTGTCGGATGGATTGGTGAAGATTTTCGGCGAACGGAACGTCGGAACCAATGCGCTCGCGCGGCTGATCGAGACCAACTCGCACAGCCGCCTGCTGCCATCGACGGAATATGACGTGGATCCCGATGCCAGCCGCCATGCCTGGGCGCGGCAGCCGCGCGAACGGGAGCGCTTGCTCGACCGCATCTATGCGGGCGTGCCCGACCCCAGTTCGTGGAAACATGCGGCGACGAACTTCGCCGATGCGGGCGCGTTCGAGCGAACGCTGGTCCTGTTTTGCATCAAGCATCCCGCGCCGTGGCTAACATCATTGTTCCGCCACCCCTATCATGTCCTGGGGGAAATGCCGGACAACATCACCGACTTCCTCGGCTTCGCGTGGGAAACACCGCAGCGGGAGCGGCTGGGCGGCGCGTCGTTTCGGCCGCTCGAGCTCTACGACGCGAAAATCCGCTCCTACCTCGCATTCGCGGAGCGGCTCGACGCCGCCGGGATCGCCTTCTCCTTCGTCCGCAGCGAAGACCTGCTGCTCGACCAGAAAAACGTGTTCCACAGCATTGCGCCGAGGCTGGCCGACGCGCGCGCGCGATTTCACATGCGCCGGCGATCGTCGAAGAACGGCTGGCTGCCGCTGTTCCTGGTGCAGCGTTACTATCGGCAAGAGCGCTGGCGCGACGCGTTGCGCGGCGTCGAGGATGTCGTCAATCGCGCCGTCGACTGGGCCGCGCTCGAGCGCTTCGGCTATCGGCCTTTGTGACGCGAGACTGACCTAAGCATCGGGCGGCGCGGACCAGATGCGCCGCTGCAGTTTCTCATTGTCCTTCTCGTAGAAGTCCCGAATCTCGCGCCGCAGCTCATCGCTGATTTGCGACAAGGTGCCCGGCCGCGAGTCCAGCTCGATCAGCCAGTTGGCCAGCCCCAGCCCCGATCGCCGCGTCAGTTTCTTGATCAAAGCGACGACCAACCGAACAATCCGCGGCGGCTGCCGCACAAACTTCACGACGAACTTCGTTGCGTGGTGACGAGCCTGATGGACGGGCGGGAAATCCGTTCTCCCATCATCGGGAATCCCGAGAAAGCGAAGGATTTCGAGATAGGTCTGGCGTGACTGCTCGGTCCAGTTGTCGAAGTGGAACACGCGGATCTGGTCTTCGGGAAACAGCGCATAATAACGCTCGACCTGCGGACCGAACGCACCGGCCGCGCGGTAGTCGAGCAGCTCCGGGTGCTTGAAGAACGCCGGCGCATTGGTTGCGTCGCGCCGACCCGACAGGCGCCAGGCCTGCTCGAAATCGGTGATCGATTCGACCCCGTTGAAAACCAGCTGATTGTGCCGTGACGGAAGATAGTCCTCCTGATTTCGAAGAAAGATCAGGATTTTGGCGTCCGGATTGAACGCGTGGATGTTCCTCGCGGCGACCTCCGAAAGCAGATAGGTGACCGACGCCTCGCCAAGCACTTTTGCGGCGCCCCGGCGCGCGAACAGCCGCAGATAGTCGGCGCGGTCCGCGATCCGCAGCTCAGAATCGCGATCGGTCGCGAAATGGTGCGGCTCCTTGATCTCCGAAAAGAATATGTCCGGGTGCGAGCCCAGATATTCGGCCCAGGCGGTCGTCCCGCATTTCGGCGCGCCGACGATGAACAGGTTGGGCTTCATTCCAGGGTCACGGCGCGTTGGCACGCCGCGCCCGCAGGTTCACGCCAGCGCCGATCGCCGAGGTTTCGATCGAGAGGAGGCGTTTCGCGTCCAGCCAAAGAATGACGTTCCAGCTCGACAGGCAGACAAGCAGCGCGCACGCGGCGCCGATTATGCCCCAGAGAATGACGAACAGCGGCACGAGGATCAAATTCAGCACGAGCGCGATCGCCATCGCCCGCGTCGCCCGCCGTTCGTGATGGGTCATGTTGAGCAGGATCGCGTTGGGCCCGAACGCCGCGTTGACGATGTGCCCCGCTGCAAGAATGCGCAGCGCCGTCGCGGCGGGCACGAACGAATCCCCGAACACCAGGCGGATCAGCAATTCGGGCGCGATGATGAGCGGCATCGCAAGTATCGTGACGGCCGCAAGCTGGACGCAGGCAAACCCGGTGACCGCCTTCTGAAGCCGGGCGCGGTCATTGTCGGCGTGAAGCTTGGCCAGCACCGGGAAGGCGACTTGTCCTGCGACCAGCATGCCGACAACCGCGATGCTGGCGGTTGAAGCCGCGATCCGGAACAGGCCGGCCGATGCCGGCGCCGCGATGATGCCGATCGCCAGGATCGCCAGCTCCGACTGAAGGATCCGCATGCCGTCGGTCAGCGCCATCGGGATGGAGCTCGCCAGCCAACGCCGGCTGTGTTGCGCGGGCTGGACGCCCGTGCGGTCCGGCAGCCGCCGCCGGAGCCAGGCATAGGCCACGACGAAGACGGCGGCGGCGGTCAGCGAATAGAGCGCCATCACGCCGGCGACGGTGATTGCGGTTCCCGCGGCATAAACGGCCAGCAGCGCGACCGAGATCAGGACCGGCCGAAGCACCTCCGAAGGGACCAGCCCGCGCACCACATATTGCATGCCCTGCAGCGCGCCGGTCCTGACCCGGGTCATTGCCAGGAAGGGTATGGCCGGGGCGCCGCACAGGATCGCGACGGCCAGGACGGAGAACCGGCTCCCTTCGACGACGAAGGCCGCGGCGACGGCGAGCAGGGCCGCTATGGCGGACAGGCCAAGCACCATGCGCTGGCCCCAGCGAAGCACGCCGAACAGCCTCGGCCGATCGTCCGACGCGGTGGCGATCGCCGCCTCGCGCATGACGACGCGCGACACGCCGAGCTCGCCCGGGATGCCGGC
>DASTID010000147.1:0-6664 GCA_035717905.1 Sphingomicrobium sp.
GTCTCCAGCGGCTGCCGGACGCCGTCGATATACACGGCTTCGGCCGCGCTCGAGCCTTCGAGCGGGTCGCCCGACCAGATCACGAGGTCCGCGCGCAGCCCGGGCGCGAGGCTGCCGATCTCGCCGCCCATGCCGATCGCCTGCGCCGGCCGCATGGTGATCGCCGACAGCGCTTCGGCCCACGACAGCCCGGTCGCGCCGGGGATTTTCTGCAGGGCCACCAGGTTGCCCGCATATTGCCGCTCGTAGAACAGCTGCCGCGTGTCGTTGTCGTCGATCATGCCGATCGCGACCTCGACTCCGGCCGCGTGCATCCGCCCGACGTTCGATTGAGTCGCGGCGAGCTGCTCGAACGATGCCGGCAAATCGTTGACCGCCGAGGCGATCACCGGAACGTTGGCCCGGGCGATCTGGTCGGCGACCGTCCAGCCCTCGCTCGCGCCGACCAGCACGATCTTGAGCGACGGGAATTCGCGCTTCAGCGCCAGCACCTGGAGGATGTCGCTCGCCCGCTCGGCATGGACCAGCAGATATTGGCGCCCTTGCAGGACGGGCACCAGCGCGGCGGCATCGAAGCGGGTCAGGAGCACGTCCTCGCTGCGCCGCGCGTCGGGACCGTAGACGCGCGATTCGTTGGGGTTGCGGACGACCGGCAGCTCGCGCTGGTCGGGCGCCTCGCCGCGCGCCCCCGCGATCGCCGGCGCGTAGCGGCGCAGCTCGGCCGCCTCGCGCAGCGCGTTGCGGAACAGGACGTGGGCCGAGGCGCGCGAGCCGCCCGCCTTGTTCGCGCCGGTCTCGCCGAGCTCGACGAACTGGAATTTCCGCGCCGCCGTGATCGGGTCCATGTCGGCGCCGGTGTCGATCACCGCGCCCTGCCCGGCGAAGATGTTCTTGCCCGCCGACGGAGCGACGATCGCACGGGTGACGCCGTCGGCGCGGTTGACCGCGATCGTGGTGTGGAGCGGGTTGATCGCCGGAACGACGTCGATCGCGGCGTTGAACGGTCCGTTGTTGCCCGTGTCGTCGGCGCCGTCCGCCGACAGGTCGACGTCGGCGAGCCCGAGCCGCGAGAAGCCCGCGACGATCCCGGGCGTGACCCATTTGCCGCGCGCGTCGATCAGCTCCGCGTCCGCCGGCACCCTGAGGTTGGCGCCCGCGGCGACGACCCGCCCGTCGCGGACGATCACCGTGCCGTTGGGGATCGGCCCCGAGCCGTCGCCCCTGGCGACCGTTCCGTGGACGATCGCGAAGGTCTGCGCGGCGGCGGGGGCGGAGGCAACGAGCAAAATGAAGGCAAGGACCCTCACCCCGGGCCTCTCCCGCGAGCGGGAGAGGGAGGGAGCCGCGAAGCGCCGGAAGGGTGAGGGCCTCACTTCACGTCTCCTTCGCCCGGCTGGCCGAGTTCGAAATCGCTGACCGGCCGCTTCCTCGGATCGTTCGCGTCGTACATTTCGGCGCCGTCGATCCACACCCGCTCGGGCCGCGAGTAATCGCTGAACGGATCGCCGTTCCACAGCACCACGTCGGCCATCTTGCCCGCCGTCAGCGTGCCGGTCTTGTCGAGGATGCCGAGCGCCTTGGCCGGATTGCGGCCGAGCCAGGTCCAGGCGACCGCCTCCGACAGGTTGGGAATGCCGGCGCGCTGCCCGTCGGCCAGCGCCTTGGCGGCTTCCTGATTCAGCCGCTGGATTCCGTTGGGGTCGTCGGAATGGACGATCGCGCACGCCCCCGCATTGTGGACGAACGGAATGTTTTCCTTGATCGCGTCATAGGCTTCCATCTTGAAGCCGTACCAATCGGCCCACATCGCCGCGCAAATGTCGTTGGCCGCCAGCAGATCGGCGATCTTGTAGGCCTCGACCGCGTGGTGGAACGCCGCGATGCGATAGCCGAACTCCTTCGACATATCGATCATGTTGGCCATTTCGTCGGCCCGGTAGCAGTGGTTGTGGACCAGGATCTTGCCGTCGAGCACGCCCATCAACGTGTCCATCGCGAGGTCGCGCTCGGGCATGTCGCCGCCCTTGGCGTAATATTTGTCCCACTTGCGCTTGTAGGCCTGCGCCTTGATCCAGACGCCGCGCGTGTAGGCGATATTGCCCATCCGCGTCTGCGGCATGTTCCCCTTTGAGCCATAGACCCGCTTGGGGTTCTCGCCGCACGCCATCTTGAGGCCGTAGGGCGCGCCCGGGAACTTCATGTCCTGCGCCGTGCGCCCCGGCACGTTCTTGAGCACCACCGAGCGGCCGCCGAACAGATTGGCCGAGCCCGGCAGGATCTGCAGCGTGGTGACTCCACCGTTGATCAGGGCGCGCGAAAAGCCCGGGTCCTGCGGCCACACGCTGTGCTCGGCCCACACTTCGGGCCGCGACGGCGAGGTCGCCTCGTTGCCGTCGGACAGCGCGCTCACGCCCGGCGACGGGTAGTCGCCGAGGTGGCTGTGCACGTCGATCACACCGGGCGTAACGAACTTGCCGGTGCCGTCGATCTCGAGCGCTCCGGGCGGGCTCGCGACCTCCGGCCCGCCGACCGCCTGGATCACGCCGTCCGCAAGCACGATCGTGCCGTCGTTGATCTGCCCGCCGTTGCCGTCGAACACGGTCGCGTGGCGGATCACCGTCGGCGCGCCCGGGTAGCGGACGTAGGTCGAGGGATAAGGGTCCTCGTTGATGTGGATCGGCGGCGCCGGCTTCGGCTTGGGCTGAAGCACCGCGCAACCACCGAGCGCGCCGGCGGCAACGGCCGCGACCAGGACTCTCGCCAGCATCTGACCCCCCGGCTCGATTCAGGCTTCTTCGGTGCCGGGCTTGGTTTCCTTGCCCGGGAACATGCCTGGCGCCTGCTTCTCGCCGATCTCCTTGTAGCCGGCGAGCTCCTCCTCATCGCGGAGCGTGTCGAGGTGCATCAGCCGCTTGACCAGCGGAGAGATGACGATGACCGCGATGCCGACGCCGATCGCGACCCAGCCGATCTTCGAATAGATCGCCAGCGTCAGCTCCTTGCTCATTTCGCCGCTTTCGCCGCCGGTCGCCTGGCCAATCTTGCCGGCGACGAAATTGCCGCCCGCCGTGGCGAAGAACCAGGCGCCCATGATCAGGCTCGCCATGTGGCGCGGCGCGAGCCGGTTCATCGCGCTCAAGCCCACCGGCGAGAGGCACAGCTCGCCCATCGTGTGGAGGAGATAGATGAGGAAAATGAACAGGACCGGTGTCGCGTTGCCCGTCCCGACCGAGAGCGCGCCCGCGACCAGCACGAGGAAGCCCGCGCCGAGCTGGACCAGCCCGAGGCCGAACTTGGCCGGCGTCGACGGCTCGAGCCCGCGCCGTCCAAGCCACGTCCACAGCCACGCGAAGACCGGGCCGAGGACGATGATGTAGATCGGGTTGATCGACTGGAACAGCGACGCCGGGACTCCGGCGCGGTCGACGTAGCGGTCGGTGTACAGGTTGAGCGAACCGCCGGCCTGCTCGAACAGGCCCCAGAACACCGGCTGCAACGCGATCAGGAAGATGATCGCGTAAATCCGGTGGCGCGCATCGCGATCGAGCCGCATCGCTTCCGCCAGCACGTAAAGCAGCAGCGCCGAGCCCATGACCAGCAGCAGCCAGCCGTAGAAGCCCTGGTACTGGATCAGCACCCAGATGCACGCGACCGCCACGATGCCGATCGCATAGAGCAGCCATTCGAGCTTGAGCCCGCCGAACACCGGCTTCGACAACAGCGCCGGATCGCTCGCTTCTCCCCGGCCCTGGAGGAACGGCCGGAAGGCGATGAACACGACGAGGCCGAGGAGCATGCCGACCCCGGCCGCGCCGAAGCCGTAGCGCCAGCCATAGACCTGGCCGAGGTAGCCGGCGATGATCGTGCCGATCGCCGCGCCGACGTTAATCCCCATGTAGAAGATCGTGTAGGCGCCGTCGCGGCGGACGTCGGTGCGCGGATAAAGCTGGCCGACGATCACCGAAATGTTCGCCTTCAGGAAACCCGAGCCGACGATGATGACGGCCAGCGCCAGCCACATGATGTTGATTGCCGGATCGGCCTGCTTGACCGCGGGATCGGTGACGCCCTGCATGCCCTCGAAGGCCATCAGGAACTGGCCGATGGTCAGCAGGACCGCGCCGAACAGCACCGCCTTGCGCTGCCCGAGATAGCGGTCGGCGAGATAGCCGCCGAGCACCGGAGTGATGTACACCAGGCTGGTGTAGGCGCCGTAGATCAGGTTCGCCTTGCCGTCCGAATAGAGCCAGTGCTCGGTCAGGTAGAGGATCAGCAGCGCGCGCATGCCGTAGTAGGAGAAGCGCTCCCACATCTCGGCGAAGAACAGGACGTAGAGGCCCTTGGGATGCCCCGCGAACTCGGGGTTGCGGGTGGTCGCGACGACCGCGCCTCCCCCAAGAAGCGCGATCAGAAAGACCGCTGCAAGGACGACGATGACGGCTGCAGTATCCACGGACCAACTCCCCAGCTGGGCAATCGCGCGACCCTAACGGCCAAAACGGCCATGTGAAGCCGATTGTTGCCGCATGGCCGCGCGGCTATGCGCCCCGGTCGATGCTCAACGACCGTTCATCGATGCTCGCGCTGCTCGAATCCCGGCGCTCGGCCAAGCCGCGCGACCTCGTCGGACCGGGCCCGACGCGGGCGGAGCTGGAGCATATTCTCGCCATCGCCGCGCGCTCGCCGGATCACGGCAAGCTCGCGCCGTGGCGCTTCGTTACGGTTGGCGACGACCAGCGCGACCCGCTCGCCGCGCTGCTTCAACAGGCACTGGCCGAGCACGAACCGGCCGCGACCGACGCCCACCGCCGCAAGGAGGACGAGTTCGCGCATTACCAAGGCCAGCTGGTGGTGCTCGTTTCCAAAGTCATCGAGGGTCACAAAATCCCGCTGTGGGAGCAGCAGCTGTCGTGCGGCGCGGCGGGGATGAACCTGCTGCTCGCCGCCCATGCGCTCGGCTATGTCGCCGGCTGGGTAACCGGATGGCGCGCTTATTCGGAACGAGTTCGCGCGGCGTTCTGCGAGCCCGGCGAGCGCATCGCCGGCTTCATTTTCGTCGGCCATCCCGGCCGCGAACTCGAGGAACGGCAGCGACCCGCCCTCGCCGAAGTGTCGAGAGAGTGGCAACCGCCCGAATAACATCCGCCCCGCGATTTCGCGGGGAGGGGAACCATGCGAAGCATGGTGGAGGGGTCTTTTCTCCACAGACCCAAGACCCCTCCACCGCCTTCGGCGGTCCCCCTCCCCCGGAAATCCGGGGGAGGATAATGGATTGAACTTTCTGCGCCCCGCTGTATTATGACAGCATGACGCTGCGCACTCAGCACGAAAAGCCAGTCTATGTCCGCCTCCGCGAGGTCATCGCCGACGCGATCCTCGCCGGCAAATATTCCGACGGCGACCCGCTGCCGTCGGTGCGGGCGCTGGCCGCCGAGGAGCAGGCCAATCCGCTGACCGTCGCCAAGGCGTACCAGGGCTTCCAGGACGAGGGGCTGATCGTCGTCAAGCGCGGGGTCGGCATGTTCGTCGCGCCCGGCGCCGGCGCGCGCCTCGCGGATTCCGAGCGCCGCCGCTTCCTCGACGACGAATGGCCGCAGATCCGGGCGCGGATCGACCGGCTCGGTCTCGATCCCGCCAGCCTGCTGGAGCGTCAGAAAGCCTGATATTTCGGTCGTGGCCGGAATCCGGTAGCGGCGCTGCTGTGGAAACGCGTGTCCTGCCCTTTGACGACGAAGCCATCGCGGAGGCCGCGCGGCTGATCGGCGAGGGAGCGCCGGTCGCGATCGCGACCGAGACGGTTTACGGCCTCGCCGCCGACGCGACCCGCGGCGCGGCGGTCGCCCGCATTTACGAAGCGAAGGGAAGACCGTCCTTCAACCCATTGATCGTCCACGTTTCCGATTTTGGACACGCCGAACGCATCGGCGACTTCAGCAGCGCAGCTCGGGCGCTCGCCGAGCAGCACTGGCCGGGACCGCTGACGCTCGTCGTCCCGCTCCGCGGCGACGCGGGCATTGCCTCGATCGTCACCGCGGGCTTGCCGACCATCGGCCTGCGCGTGCCCGTCCATCCGGCGATGCAGGCCTTGCTCCGCGCATGCCGACGGCCGCTGGCGGCGCCCTCGGCCAACGCCAGCGGGTCGATCAGCCCGACCCGCGCCGAGCATGTATTGAAGAGCCTCGGCGGGCGAATCCCGCTGATCGTCGATGCCGGGCCGACCGAGCGCGGCATCGAATCCACCATCGTCGCTGCGACGGACGGGCCGCTCCGGCTGCTTCGCCCCGGGCCGATCGCGGTCGACGCGGCGCCCGAGGGTGGTCGGGCGATCGAGGCGCCGGGGCAGCTCGCCAGCCATTATGCGCCGGCCAAGCCGCTGCGCACCGGCGCGACCGAGGCCGCGGCCGACGAATATTGGATCGGCTTCGGGGACGTCGCCGGCGACGCCAACCTGAGCGCCTCCGGCGACCTTGCCGAAGCCGCCGCGCGCCTGTGCGACCTGCTCCATCGGGCCGATGCCTCGGCTAGGCCGCGGATCGCGGTCGCGCCGGTTCCGGATCAGGGTTTGGGGATTGCGATCAACGACCGGCTGAAGCGCGCGTCGGCCTGACGCAAATGGGGCTGACGCAAATGGGGGCGGACCGAAGCCCGCCCCCTCCCCTGTTGG
>DASTID010000148.1:0-5606 GCA_035717905.1 Sphingomicrobium sp.
TTACTCCACCACCGCTTCGGCCTGGGCCTCGGCCTCGGCGGCATTGGCGCCGCCGCGTCCGAGCAGGTCGGCGACCTTCTTGCCGCGCCGCTGAGCGACCGAGCGCGGGCTGGTCTGCTCCTTCAGCGCCTCGAAGGTCGCACGGATCATGTTGTAGGGATTGGATGTCCCGACCGACTTGGTGACCACGTCGGCGACCCCGAGGCTCTCGAAGATCGCGCGCATCGGGCCGCCGGCGATGATCCCGGTGCCCGCCGGAGCGGAACGGATCGTCACCCGGCCGGCGCCGAAATGGCCGAGCCCGTCGTGATGCAAAGTGCGGCCGTCGCGCAACGGCACGCGGACCATCGCCTTCTTGGCCGCCGCGGTCGCCTTGCTGATCGCCTCGGGAACTTCGCGCGCCTTGCCGTGGCCGAAACCGGCGCGGCCCTTGCCGTCGCCGACCACGACCAAAGCGGCGAAGCCGAAGCGCTTGCCGCCCTTCACGGTCTTCGACACGCGGTTGATGTGGACGAGCTTCTCGATCAGCTCCTCGCCGCCGTCATCGTCGCCGCCGCGCCCGCGCCGGTCGTCGCGCCGGCCGCGGCCGCCGCGGTCGCCGCCGCGCCCGCGTCCGCCGCCGCCGCCACGGCCGCCACGCGGACCGCGCCCACGCGGGGGCTCAGCCTGGACCGGCTGCTCGGGTTGCGGCTGCTCGGGTTGCGGCTGCTCGGCCTGAGCCGGAGGCGCTTCGGCAACCGCCGGCGCTTCCGTCGGCTCGGCGCCGGCCTCGTTGCTCTGCTGGTTCTCGTCTTGCATTCCTAAAACTCCAGTCCGCCTTCGCGGGCAGCATCGGCCAGGGCCTTGACCCGGCCATGGAACAGGAAGCCGCCACGGTCGAACACGACGCTCGACACTCCGGCCTTCTTCGCGCGCTCGGCGACGGCCTTGCCGACGGCGGCCGCTCCGTCCCTGGTGGCGGCGCCCTTGCCCTTGAGGTCCTTGTCGAGGGTCGAGGCGGCGGCGAGCGTCTTGCCCGCCGCGTCGTCGATCACCTGCGCATAGATGTGCCGGCCCGAGCGGTGGACCGACAGGCGCGGCTTGCCGGCGGTGCGCGCGCGGAGCGCGCTGCGCACCCGGCGCCGGCGGCGGTCGAAGAGGGAGAGTTTCGCCATGGCTACTTCTTCTTGCCTTCTTTGCGGAAGATATATTCGCCGCGGTACTTGATGCCCTTGCCCTTGTACGGCTCGGGCTTGCGCCAGCGGCGGATCTCGGCCGCGACCTGGCCGACCTTCTGGCGATCGATGCCGCTGATCTCGACCGTGTTCTGGTCGGGAGTCTTGACCTCGATCCCTTCCGGGACGGGGAAGTTCACGTCGTGGCTGTAGCCGAGCTGCAGGCGCAGGTTCTTGCCCTGGGCCTGGGCGCGGTAGCCGACGCCGCTGATCTCGAGCACCTTGGTGAAGCCCTCGGTCACGCCGGTGACGAGGTTCTGCACAAGCGTGCGCTGCATGCCCCAGGCGGCGCGGTTGCGCTGCGCCTCGGTCAGCGGCGACACGCGGATTTCGCCCTCGGCGACCTCATATTTCACGAGGTCGTCGAGCAGCTGCATCGCGAGCTGGCCCTTGGGGCCTTTCACCGTCAGCGTGCCGCTCTCGACTTCGGCGGTGACGCCGGCCGGAAGCGCGATCGGTTTCTTGCCGATACGGGACATCAGAACACCTCCGCCAGCACTTCGCCGCCGACATTCTGCTCGCGCGCCTCGGCGTCCGACAGAACGCCGCGCGGGGTCGACACGATGATCGTGCCCAGCCCGTTGCGGATCCGCGGGAGGTCGTTCGACCCGGAATAGACCCGGCGGCCGGGCTTCGACACGCGCGCCAGATGCTGGATCGCCGGCTGGCCCTCGAAATATTTGAGCTCGATGCGCAGGCCGCGCTGGCCGGCGAGCTCTTCTTCCGAATAGCCGCGGATGTAGCCCTCGCGCTGAAGCACGTCGAGCACGTGGGCGCGCAGCTTGGAGGCCGGCGTCAGGATCGAATCCTTCTTCGCCTGCTGGCCGTTGCGGATGCGGGTGAGCATGTCACCCAGAGGATCGGTCATCGCCATGTTCGCGTGATCTCCCCTACCAGCTCGACTTGATCACGCCGGGGATCAGGCCCTTGTTGGCCAGCTCCCGGAGCATGATCCGCGACAGGCGGAACTTGCGGTAATAAGCCCGGCTGCGGCCGGTCAGCTCGCAGCGGTTGCGGACGCGCGTCGGATTGCCGTTGCGCGGCAGCTCGGCCATTTTCAGCCGTGCGATGAGGCGCTCGGTCTCGTCCTTCGACTTGTCGTTCGCGATAGCCTTGAGCTTCGCGTACTTGGCCGCATTCTGCTGGACGAGCTTCTTGCGCCGCTCGTTCTTGTTGATCGAACTCAGTTTCGCCATGACTTAAGTTCTTCTCCTACGCAGGCGCGCCGTCAGGCGGCCTGCTTTTCCTCTGCTTCGGCCGGGAAGGGGAAGTTGAAGAGGCGCAGCAGCTCGCGCGCCTCGTCGTCCGTCTTCGCGGTCGTGGTGATGATGACGTCCATTCCCCGGACCTTGTCGATCTGGTCGTAATTGACCTCGGGGAAAATGATCTGCTCCTTCAGGCCAAGGGCATAATTGCCGCGGCCGTCGAAGGATTTCGGGTTGAGGCCGCGGAAGTCGCGCACGCGCGGCAGCGCGACCGTGACCAGCCGGTCGAGGAACTCGTACATCCGCTCGCGGCGCAGCGTGACCTTGCAGCCGATCGGCATGCCCTCGCGCAGCTTGAACTGCGCGATCGACTTCTTGGCCTTGGTGATCACCGGCCGCTGGCCGGCGATCTGCTGCATCTCGGCGGCGGCGGTCTCGACGCGCTTCTTGTCCTGGGTCGCCTCGCCGACGCCCATGTTGACGACGATCTTGTCGAGCCGCGGGACCTCCATGCGGTTCTTGTATCCGAACCGCTCGGTCATCGCCTTGACGATGCGCTCGTCATAGTCCGCCTTCAGGCGCGGCTTGTAGTTCGCCGGCGTCTTCGACGGCTTGCCGGCCGGCTTCTCGGCCTGCGGGACCTCAGCCTTCTCGGCCTTGGGCAAGGCTTCGACCGCCTCGGCCTCGGCCTTCGCGGCGTCGCCCACGCGCTCGACCTGCTCGGCCTGCTCGACCTGTTCGGTCACGGGCTCCTCAGCCTCTTCGACCTTCTTTTCCTTGTCAGCCATGAATCAGCTCTCCGGTCTTGGCCGCGACGCGGACCTTCTTGCCGTCGCGCTCCTCGAAGCGGACGCGGGTCGGCTTGCCGTCGGCGGTCGCGATCGCGACCTTCGACATGTGCAGCGGCGCTTCCTTGCGCTCGATCCCGCCCTGGGGATTGAGCTGCGACGGCTTGCGGTGGCGCGCGTGGACGTTGATGCCCGACACGATCACCTTGCCGTCTTTCGGCATCGCCTTGACGACCTCGCCGGTGCGGCCCTTGTCCTTGCCCGACAGGACCACAACCTTGTCGCCTTTCTTGATCTTCTGCGCGGCCATTACAGCACCTCCGGCGCAAGGCTGATGATCTTCATGTGCTTCTTCGCCCGAAGCTCGCGCACCACCGGGCCGAAGATACGGGTGCCGATCGGCTCCTCGTTCTTGTTGACCAGCACCGCGGCGTTGGAATCGAAGCGGATCACCGAGCCGTCGGGACGGCGGATGTCCTTGGCCGTGCGGACGATCACCGCGCGGTGCACGTCGCCCTTCTTCACGCGGCCGCGGGGCGCGGCTTCCTTGACGGAAACGACGATGATGTCGCCGACGCCCGCGGTGCGGCGCTTGGAGCCGCCCAGCACCTTGATGCACTGGACGCGCTTCGCCCCGCTGTTGTCCGCGACGTCCAGGTTGGACTGCATCTGGATCATCGATCCAATTCCTTCTTCATTCCTCGTTCCCCGGCGAAGGCCGGGGCCCAGATTCTTCTTTCAACTCCTGGACCCCGGCCTTCGCCGGGGTACAGATCAGGCGTCCGCGTCGGCGACGTCTTCGGCCTTGGCCTTCCTGGCCGGCTTCTTGGCGGGCTTCTTCTCGGCCTTTTCCTCGGCGGGCTTCGACGGCTCCGCCTGCGGCGTGAGCGCTTCCGGCTCGTCGATCTCGATCGCCGCCGCTTTGGCGACGCCCAGCCGGTCGACGACCGTCCACGACTTCTGCTTCGAGAGCGGCGCGCATTCCTCGATGCGCACCACCTCGCCGACGCTGAACTCGTTGGCCGCGTCGTGGGCGTGGTACTTCTTCGACAGCTTGATGATCTTGCCGTAGAGCGGGTGCTTCACCCGCCGCTCGACGCGGACCACAACGGTCTTGTCGGCCTTGTCGGACACCACGGTGCCGGTGAGGACGCGCTTGGGCATTCCTATTCTCTCCTCAACCCTGGGCCGTTTCGGCCGCGCGGGCGCGCTGATTCTGAAGCGTCTTGATGCGCGCGATGGTGCGGCGCACCACGCGCACGCGGCTCGGCTTCTCGAGCTGGTTGGTCGCCGACTGGAAGCGCAGGTTGAACTGCTCGCGCTTCAGCTCGGTCAGCTGCTGCTGCAGCTGATCGTCGGTCTTGACCTTGAGATCGTCGGTCGCGGCCATCTTAATGTTCCTCCTCGGCCAGGCTCTCGCCGAGGCGAGCGACGACCTTGGTCTTGATCGGGAGCTTTTCGGCGGCACGCTCGAACGCCGTCTTGGCGAGCGAGCCGGGGACGCCGTCGAGCTCGAACAGGATGCGGCCGGGCTTGACCCGGGCGACCCAGAATTCGGGACTGCCCTTGCCCGAGCCCATGCGGACTTCGGCGGGCTTCGAGCTCACCGGCACGTCCGGGAACACGCGGATCCACAAGCGCCCGGAGCGCTTGATGTGGCGCGTGATCGCGCGCCGCGCGGCCTCGATCTGGCGCGCGGTGATGCGCTCCGGCTCCATCGCCTTCAGGCCGAAGGCGCCGAAGTTGAGCTCGGTCCCGCCCTTGGCATTGCCATGGATACGGCCCTTGAAGGCCTTGCGGAATTTGGTGCGCTTGGGTTGCAGCATCTCAATCTAATCCTTCGCGCTTACCGGTTGCCGCGCTCTTCGCGCGCCGGGCGGACGCCGGAGGTCTGGGCCTCCATCATCAGCCGGTCCTGGGCGAGCGGGTCGTGCGCGAAAATCTCGCCCTTGAAGACCCACACCTTGACGCCGCACACGCCGTAAGCGGTGTGCGCCTCGGCCTCGGCATAATCGACGTTGCCGCGCAGCGTGTGCAGCGGCACGCGGCCCTCGCGGTACCATTCGGTGCGCGCGATCTCGGCGCCGCCGAGCCGGCCGGCGCAGGTGATGCGGATGCCTTCCGCGCCGAGGCGCAGCGCCGACTGCACCGCGCGCTTCATCGCGCGGCGGAAGGCGATGCGGCGCTCGAGCTGGTCGGCGACGCCCTGCGCGACGAGCTTGGCGTCGATCTCCGGCTTCCTGATCTCGACGATGTTGAGGCTGACCTCGGACCCGGTCATCTGCTGAAGCTCTTTCTTGAGCTTCTCGATGTCGGCGCCCTTCTTGCCGATGATCACGCCCGGCCGCGCGGCATAAATCGAAATGCGGCAAATCTTCGCCGGACGCTCGATCACCACC
>DASTID010000149.1:0-12559 GCA_035717905.1 Sphingomicrobium sp.
CACGCGCGGCATCCGCTCGACGCCCTATCAGGACCCGCGCGTCGTCGTCTCGGGCGCCACGATCGTCATCATCCCCGAGTATAAGGAGCCCGATCCCGCGGTTTACGAGCGTGGGCTAAAGCTCTTCACCGTGCACGTCCGCCGCGGCGACCCGGCGGTTCAGGACCAGAAGATCAACTCGCACTCCAAGCTGAACTGCATCCTCGCCTCGATCCAGGCGACCCAGGCGGGCGCGGACGAAGCGCTGATGCTCGACCCTCAAGGCTTCGTCGCGACCTGCAACTCGACCCATTTCTTCATCGTCCGCAAGGGCGAGGTGTGGACCTCGAGCGGCAAATATTGCCTCGGCGGGATCACCCGTGGCCTCGCGCTCGAGGTCGCGCGCGAGGCCGGCATCCCGGCGATCGAAAAGGACTTCTCGCTGACCGACGTCTACGGCGCCGACGAGGCATTCGTCACCGGGACCTTCGCCGGGATCGTGCCGGTCCGCGAGATCGACGGGCGTCAGCTCGCCTGCCGCGGGACCATGGTCGAGCGGCTTCAGCAGCTTTACGCTGAACGAGTCGAGCGCGAGGTCGCGGAACAGGCGCGCCCGTGACCATCCGCGTCGCGATGTGGTCGGGGCCGCGGAACCTCTCCACAGCGATGATGCGGAGCTTCGGCAGCAGGGCCGACACGTTCGTTTCCGACGAGCCCTTTTACGGCGCGTTCCTGAAGACGACCGGCGCCGACCATCCGATGCGCGACGAGACGATCGCGGCGATGGACTGCGACTGGGCGAGCGTGATGCGGCGTCTGCGCGGCCCCATCCCGCGGGGACTGTCCTTCGAGCGAGGGACTGTCCCCGGCATCTGGTACCAGAAGCACATGTGGCACCACATGGCGGGGCCGATAGGCTATGACGATTTTACCGGCTTCACCCATGCCTTCCTGGTCCGCGAGCCCGAGCGGATGATCGCGTCCTATCTGCGCAAGCGCGATGCCGCCGCATTCGAGAATTTCGGGCTCGACCGCCAGGCCGAGTTCTTCGAGCGCGAGGCCGACCGGCTCGGCCGCGCGCCCCCGGTGATCGATGCGAACGACGTGCTCGCCGATCCGGCGACGGTGCTGGCGAAGCTGTGCGCGGCGCTCGACATCGCCTGGGATGACGCGATGTTGAGCTGGGCGCCGGGGCGGCGCGACACCGACGGCCCGTGGGCGCCGCACTGGTACGGCGCGGTCGAGAACAGCACCGGCTTCGGCCCGCCCGAGACCGGGGCGGTCGACCTGCCTGACGACGCGCGCCGACTCGCGGACCGTTGCCGTCCTTATTACGAGCGGCTGGCGGAATACCGGCTGCGCTAGCGCCGCTCGTAGGTGCCGATCAGCTCCGCCTGGCCGAGCGCGTGCTGCTTCGCCGCTTTCTCGATGTCGGCGATCCTGGGCTCGGCGCCGACGTCCAGCCGGTCGGTATCGAGCGCGAACAGCTTGAAGTGATAATGATGGACGCCATGCCCGTTGGGCGGGCAGGGGCCCGTATAGCCCGGCGTGCCCTTGTCGTTGATCGCCTGGGAGCCGACCGATTGACCCGCTGCGATCGAGCGGACGGCCGCGGTAATGTCGTAGGCGCCCCAGTGGCGGAAGGTGCCGCTCGGCGCGTCGGGATCGTCGACGACCAGCGCGAAGCTTTTCGTCCCCTGCGGCGGCTCGCCCCAGCTCAGCGCCGGCGATCGGTTGCCGCCGTCGCAGGTGAATTGGGCGGGGATCGCTTCACCGTCCCGGAATGAGTCGCTGGTCAGATTGAGCTTGGCAATCGTCGCGCTGTCCATGGCCGTCCCTCCTTCCGCTTCGTTGGCCGCGCGGCCTGGCCCGCCGCAGGCGGCGAGGGCGATGCAGAAAAGCGCGGGAACCAGGGCACGCATGGTGGCTCGCAAGGAACGAGACGCGCGCGGCCCGGTTCCCGCGTCAGGAACGGCGAAAGGCGGCGCGTCTAGTTCTTCTTGAGCTGGTCGACGTCGACCCCTTCCTTCGCCCACTCGGCCCGCGTCTTGCACTGCGTCATCTTGAGCAGGCTTCCCGTCGACGCCTCGACCTCGACGCAATATTTGGTGGTGTCCGCGCGCGCCGCCTTGGCCGGAACATTGGAATTGCCGGCGGGCGAGGCGGCCGTCCCGGAGGTTCCCTCGGCGATTGCCGGACCGGCGAGGATCAGGCCGACGGCGACGATGAGTGCTTTGTATACCATGCTGTTTCTCCTGCTTGAGGCGGACGCAGCATGGCGCTCTGCGCTACTTTTGTAGCTTCGGTTTCTACGGGGCGCGGGCGAGCTTCGACCAGGCCCGTCTGTCGGTTCATGAGGCGCGTTGGTCGTTGGTCAGGCGGCGGCGAGGAACGCGCCGTGCGCGTGGACCCGGTCGCCGGCGTGCCTGCGCAGGATCTCGACCGCGCGCGCTTCGTCGCTCGGGCTCCACGCGCGCACCCACAACAGCAGCCCGCCGTTTTCCATCTGCGCGCTCAAATAGGCCGCGTGGTGACGTCCCACCCACCGCGCGAGGACCGCGCCGATCAGGCCGCCCGCCCCGCCCGCGACCGCGGCGGCGGCGATGGTCGCGGCGAGCGCTCCGCCCGAAACCACCATGGCGCCGGCGGCGACCGTCGCGCCGACGTAGGTCAGAGCTCCGATCAACCCGCCTTCGGCGTCGCCAATGGCCGCGGTGGAGACGAACGCCGTTCGCGGCACGGACCGGTCGTCGGCCATGTCTTCGGACGGCTGGTAACAGTGATGAAGCTTGGCCGCGACGGCGTCCTCGCTTGCGAGCAGGCTGAGCTCGGCACGGTCGAAGCCGGAGCTCAGCAGCTCGTCGATGGCGCTTTCGAGGTGCTCGGACGCGTGGAAGATCGCGACGACTTCGCACGGCGGGTCGCCGTCAGTTGGCATGGTGCCCTCCGCCGTCGACAGCGCCGTGCGCAGGGCCGTTGGATTCATTGACGCCGACGGCGGCCATTTCCGCAAGGGCGATGACCGAATGCGCGAAGGCGGCTCCGGCGCGCATTTCGGCTGCCACCCAGATCGCTTCCATCAGCTCTTGGGCGCTGGCGCCATCGCGCAGGGCGGCCTTGGTATGGCCTTTGATGCAATAGGGGCATTGGGTGACGTGGGCGACGGCAACGGCGATGATGTGCTTGGTTCTGGTTGTGAGCGCTCCCGCCGCGAACACCGCCGTGCTGAAATCGTGGAACGCCGCAGCCGCGGCGGGCGAAAGTTCGCGCCGCATTCGCGCGAGATCGCGGGTCACCGCCGGGTAGAGTTCGTCAGTCATGGTCTTGCTCCTTGGGAAGGGCGGCTCTGCCGAGGAGCACGTTCCTCAGCACGACGGCGTCGTTGTGCTCCTCGTCCTTCGCCGCATAGACGAGCGTAACCGGCCCGTTTCGCGCGCGGCGGCGCAGCTCGCTCAAATGCTCCTTCGCGCCGCCGAGTTCAGCGCGGTAGCGGCGACGGAATTCGGCCCACCGGGCGGGGTCGTGCCCGAACCAGGTCCTGAGCGCCGCGCTCGGCGCGAGGTCCTTCATCCACTCGTCGAGCTTCGCATCGGCCCTGGTCACGCCGCGCGGCCACAGTCGATCGACCAGAATCCGCGCGCCGTCCTCCGCCGCGGCAGGCGCGTAGGCGCGCTTTAGCCTGACATTAGCGGCGCGAACGGCGCCGCTCATGGCGCGGGCCGTGACACTTCACCGGTTCCCCGATGACGACTGCCAGGCGATCATCCGCCACGCGCCCAGCTCCTTGCGCCACACGCCGATGCAGGGGAAGTGGAACACCTGCTGCTCGCCATCCAGGCGGGAATGGCCAAGCATCATCCCGGCCAGGATCACCAGATCGTCGAGCGCGCGCGTGTGCGTCTCGCGTACGTCGAAGTCGCGATCGTAGGTCAGCTGGTGCGAGGCGATTCCGCGCAGGTAGCGCGGCTTGTCGTAAATCTCCCCGGCGCTGTTGACGTAGATCAGCTGGTCATGGAGCAGGGGCTCGAGCGCCGCGACGTCATTGTCGCGGGTCGCTTCGATGCGGCGCCGTTCGAGCGACCGAACCGCGCGCAGGCTTGGCATATCCACTTCGGTCGCGATCATCATTGGAGGTCCTCTCGTTCAGGCGGCAAACACCGCCCCGCCTTCGTCTGCCCAGCGATCGAGCTGCGCGCCGACATCCGACCGCGAAGGCCGCCGCGGCCGCGTCGGGAAGAACAGGTCGAAGGCCGTGCCCTTGCCGGGCGTGCTGCGCACGGTGACGTCGCCATGGACCCGCTGCATCGAGGCCCGCACCTGCGGGACGCCGAGTCCGGTTCCGCGGTCGCCCTTGGTGGTGAAGAAAGGATCGAAGATCCTCGCCAGAACCTCGGGAGGCATGCCCGCGCCGTTGTCGCGGACTCGGACGCGAACATAGTCGCGGCGGTCGCCGTCCTTCCTTCGATGCACCAGGGCCGTGCTGATCCGGATCACCCCGCCGTCGGGCATGGCGTCGCGGGCATTGACGATGAGATTGAGGATCGCGGCGTTGAGCTGCGGCGGGTCGACGAGGCAATCGGGAAGGTGGGGGGCGAGTTCGAGCACGACCCGAATGCCGGGCCCCGCCCCATAGCTGAGAAATGTCTTCATCGCGGCAAGCAGCGAGTTGATGTCGTCGATCCCCGGCTCGAGCTGCTGCTGTCGGGCGAAGTCGAGCAGTCGGTTCGTCACTCTCAGGCCGCGCAGAATCCCCTCTTGCATCGCGGCGAGCGCGAGCTTCAGCTGCGCCGGGTCGTCCGCGCTCGCCTGGGCAATGTTCAGCCCACTGGTCAGCATGCACAGCACATTGCGGAAATCATGCGCGATGCCGCGGGTCATCTCCCCCAGAGCGGTGATGTTCTCCGCCGCTCGGGCGCTCGGGTCGGGCGCGGCGGCGGGCGTGTCGCAGGCGCGGATTGCATCGGCGAGCGCGCCGCGGTGGAGTTCGTGGTGCGCGAGCATCTTACGCGTTCTTCGCTGCAGAAGGATCGTTGGCCGGCTGGCCGAGCGCGTGACGCGGCGCGCCGGCGGAAGCGCGGGCCTTGGCGCGCTGGCGCGCCGCCGCGGCGTCAAGCTCCGGAAACGGGCAGCTGATTGCGCTCTCGTGCACCGCATGGTTGGCGATCGGCGATCCGAGGACGGTGAAGCGGTGCGGTCCGCCTTGTTCGATCAGAATCACCTGCGATCCCCGGCCGCGGGTGGGCGGCCGCTTCAGCGCGTCCAGCCGGCGGCGCACTTCGGCGGCCAGCCAGGCGATCGTCAGGCTGATCTGGCCGACGACCACGCGGCTGGACGGATCGTCATCATAGCTCCGGCTGTTGTGATAGTTGGTTCCGAGGTGCCATTTCATGTCCGGTCTCCTGCTGCGGAGGTGTCGGATGGTTCGGCCGCCTCTCCGCGACCATGCCAAGGTGGGGCGTTGCCTTACATAATGCAAACGAATAGAATTGCCGCATAACAGCAGAAAAAGTGTATTGAATTGGACATCGTCACCGCCAGGACATTCCTCGAGATCGTCAAGACGGGCAGCTTCGTCAGCGCCGCGCGCAACCTCAACATTACCCAGACCGCGGTCAGCGCGCGCATCCGCAACCTCGAGCAGCAGCTCGACCGAACGGTGTTCATCCGCAACAAGGCGGGCGCGCGGCTGACTCCGGCCGGCGACCAGTTCCTCCGCTTCGCGACATCGCTGGTGCAGATTTGGGATCGCGCGCGGCGCTCGGTCGCGACGGCCCCGGGGATGGAGACCGTGGTCACCATCGGGGCCGAGCTCAGCCAGTGGAATCCGCTGATGCGCAACTGGCTGATCTGGATGCGGCGCGAATGCCCGGAACTGGCAATCAGCGCCCATATCGATTCCGCCGACCGGTTGATGGAGCAAGTCCAGGAAGGGGCGCTCGACTTCGCGATCCTCTACGCCGCGCCCGCCCGGCCCGGGGTCATCGCCGAACTGCTGTTCGAGGAGCGGCTGGTGCTCGTCCGTACGACCCCGGCTGACGAGCCGCTTCGCCCGGAAGATCATGTCGAGGTGGACTGGGGCGACGATTTCGCCGCGAGCTACCATGCCGCCTTTCCCGACGCGACGCCCGGAACCGTTTCGATCAGCTACGGCCCGCTCGCGCTCGACTACGTGCTCGCCCGTGGCGGCAGCGGCTATTTTCGAATGGCCGCGGTGCGTCCGTTCATCGACGAGGGAAGGCTGGCGCTGGTGCCCGACGTCCCCGAATTTTCCTATTCGGCCTATGCGGTCCATTCGACCCGCGCGGACGAAAGCGTGACGGCTCGCGTGCGCCGCGGCCTCCGGGCAGCCGCGGAGATGGCGTCGTGACGGCGATTTGGCGCGCATCGTCCGGTTGACCGCCCAGCGCCCCACCGCTATGGGGCCGCCCGTCCGAGCGCTTGTGATTCACTCGCTACGGGCAAGAGCTGAACATTGCTCAACCGCGTGAAGGCCGGCTGGCCTGAAGGGCCGCCGTCGCTTTCGCGCTTTTTCTGTTGAGCAAAGTAACCGCGGGGTCTTCCCGCAACGAAAGGTGAAGGGCTTCATGCCGACGATCAACCAGCTGATCCGCAAGGGTCGCGAACCGCAGAAGGCCAAGTCAAAGGTCCCTGCGATGGAGCAGAACCCGCAGAAGCGCGGCGTCTGCACCCGCGTCTATACGACGACCCCGAAGAAGCCGAACTCGGCGCTCAGGAAGGTGGCCAAGGTGCGCCTCACCAACCAGCGCGAAGTGATCAGCTATATCCCCGGCGAGGGCCACAACCTGCAGGAGCACAGCGTCGTGCTGATCCGCGGCGGCCGTGTGCGCGACCTCCCGGGCGTGCGCTACCACGTGCTGCGCGGCGTGCTCGACACCCAGGGCGTCAAGGACCGCCGCCAGTCGCGCTCCAAATACGGCGCCAAGCGTCCGAAGTAACCACAGCAGCGAGTAAGCCCCGGATGGATTCCGGACCCGGCTGAAGAGAAAGGAACACTGCCAATGTCCCGTCGTCGCCGTCCCGAGAAGCGCGAGATCCTGCCCGACCCGAAGTTCGGGGACATCGTCCTCTCCAAGTTCATGAATTCCGTCATGCTCGACGGCAAGAAGTCCGTCGCCGAAGGCATCGTCTACGGCGCGCTTGAGAGCGTCGAGAGCCGCCTGAAGCGCGAGCCGATCGGCGTGTTCCACGACGCGCTCAACAATGTGAAGCCGGGCATCGAGGTCCGCTCGCGGCGGGTCGGCGGCGCCACCTATCAGGTGCCGGTCGAGGTCCGTCCCGAGCGCGCCCAGGCGCTGGCAATCCGCTGGCTGATCTCGGCGGCGCGCGCGCGGTCGGAAAAGACCATGTCGGCGCGGCTTTCGGGCGAGCTGATGGACGCCTCCCAGAACCGCGGCAACGCCGTGAAGAAGCGCGAGGACACGCACCGCATGGCCGAGGCCAACCGCGCCTTCAGCCACTACCGCTGGTAGAACTCTTACCTATATCGTGGTGAGCCGCCGCCCGCGGCCTCCACACATCCAAGGAAGCACTGAAATGGCCCGCAGCCATCCGCTCGAACGCTATCGCAACATCGGCATCATGGCGCATATCGACGCCGGCAAGACGACGACGACCGAGCGCATCCTCTATTACACCGGCAAGTCCTACAAGATCGGCGAGGTCCACGAGGGCACGGCGACCATGGACTGGATGGAGCAGGAGCAGGAGCGCGGGATCACCATCACATCGGCGGCGACGACCTGCTTCTGGGCAGCGGGCGACGGGCCCGAGCACCGCATCAACATCATCGACACGCCGGGCCACGTCGACTTCACCATCGAGGTCGAGCGTAGCTTGCGCGTGCTCGACGGCGCGGTCGCCTGCTTCGACGGCGTCGCCGGGGTCGAGCCACAGTCGGAAACCGTCTGGCGCCAGGCCGAGAAGTACAAGGTTCCGCGGATGTGCTTCGTCAACAAGCTCGACCGGACCGGCGCGAACTTCGAGATGTGCGTGGGCATGATCAAGGACCGCCTCGGCGCGCGCCCGGCCGTCCTCTATCTGCCGATCGGCATCGAGGGCAGCTTCAAGGGCCTCGTGGACCTGGTCGAGAACCGCGCGATCATTTGGCTCGAGGAAAGCCTCGGCGCCAAGTTCGAATATCAGGACATTCCCGCCGATCTCGCCGACGCCGCCGCCGCGGCTCGCCAGGAGCTGATCGAGATGGCCGTCGAGCAGGACGACGAAGTGATGGAGGCCTATCTCGAGGGCAACGAGCCGGACTCGGCCACCCTCAAGAAGCTGATCCGCAAGGGCACGCTAAACTTCTCGTTCGTGCCCGTGCTGTGCGGCTCGGCGTTCAAGAACAAGGGCGTCCAGCCGCTGCTCGACGCGGTGGTCGACTATCTGCCGTCGCCGCTCGACATTCCGGCGATCGACGGGATCAACCCCGACAAGGACCAGCCGGAGACCCGCGAAGCGTCGGACTCGGCGCCCTTCTCGGCGCTCGCCTTCAAGATCATGAACGACCCGTTCGTCGGCTCGCTGACCTTCGCCCGAATCTACTCGGGCAAGCTCGAGAAGGGCACCGTCTCGAACTCCGTGAAGGACAAGAAGGAAAAGATCGGCCGCATGCTGCTGATGCATGCCAACAACCGCGAGGACATCGACGTGGCGTACGCGGGCGACATCGTCGCCATCGCCGGCCTCAAGGAGACGACCACGGGCGACACACTGTGCGACCCGAACAAGCCGATCATCCTCGAGCGGATGGAGTTCCCGGACCCGGTGATCGAGGTCGCGGTCGAGCCCAAGACCAAGGCCGACCAGGAGAAGATGGGCATCGCGCTCAACCGTCTCGCCGCCGAGGACCCGAGCTTCCGCGTCACCACCGACCATGAATCCGGGCAGACGATCATCAAGGGGATGGGCGAGCTCCACCTCGAGATTCTCGTCGATCGCATGAAGCGTGAATTCAAGGTCGAGGCCAATGTCGGCGCGCCGCAGGTCGCCTACCGCGAGTATCTCGCGAAGCCGATCGAGCTCACCTACACCCACAAGAAGCAGTCGGGCGGCTCTGGCCAGTTCGGCGAGGTCAAGGTGCATCTCGTTCCTGGCGAGCGCGGCTCGGGCTTCCAGTTCATCGACGAGATCAAGGGCGGCAACATCCCGCGCGAGTACATCCCGTCGGTCGAGAAGGGTTTCCGCGAGACCGCCGAAACCGGGTCGCTGATCGGCTTCCCGATCGTCGACTTCGAAGTCCACCTGATCGACGGCAAGTATCACGACGTCGACTCGTCGGCGCTGGCGTTCGAGATCACCGGCCGCGGCGCGATGCGCGAAGCGGCGCACAAGGCCGGCATCAAGATCCTCGAGCCGATGATGAAGGTCGAGGTGGTGACGCCCGAGGATTATCTCGGCGACGTGATCGGCGACATCAACAGCCGGCGCGGCCAGATCCAGGGCACCGACAGCCGCGGCAACGCCCAGGTGGTCGAGGCGCTGGTGCCGCTCGCCAACATGTTCGGCTACGTCAATCAGCTGCGCTCGTTCACCCAGGGACGCGCGCAATACACGATGCAATTCTCGCACTATGACGAAGTGCCGCAGAACGTCGCCGACGAGGTGAAGGCGAAGCTGGCATAAGCGAAAAATTGTGGCTATGGGCGCGCTCGCGATGAGGGCGGGCCGCCCGAATTTCAGAAAAGAAGAGGCGTAAAATGGCGAAGGCTAAATTCCAGCGGAATAAGCCGCATGTGAACATCGGCACCATCGGTCACGTCGACCATGGCAAGACGTCGCTCACCGCGGCGATCACCAAGGTTCTGGCCGAGAAGGGCCAGGCCGAGTTCACCGATTATGCGAAT
This sequence comes from Sphingomicrobium sp., assembly GCA_035717905.1. Classification (GTDB taxonomy): domain Bacteria; phylum Pseudomonadota; class Alphaproteobacteria; order Sphingomonadales; family Sphingomonadaceae; genus Sphingomicrobium. The sequence continues at coordinate 9,843 of DASTID010000149.1, forward strand.
ATCGACAAGGCGCCCGAGGAGCGCGAGCGCGGCATCACCATTTCGACCGCTCACGTCGAATATGAGACCGACAAGCGCCACTATGCTCATGTCGATTGCCCCGGCCACGCCGATTATGTGAAGAACATGATCACCGGCGCGGCGCAGATGGACGGCGCGATCCTGGTCGTGTCGGCCGCCGACGGCCCGATGCCGCAGACCAAGGAGCACATCCTGCTCGCCAAGCAGGTCGGCGTTCCGACCATGGTGGTGTACCTGAACAAGGTCGACCAGGTCGACGATCCCGAGCTTTTGGAGCTGGTCGAGCTCGAGATTCGCGAGGAGCTTTCCAAGCGCGACTTCGACGGCGACAATATCCCGATCGTCTCCGGCTCGGCGCTCGCCGCGCTCGAGGAAAAGAACCCGGAGATCGGCAAGGAATCGATCCTCAAGCTGATGGACGCGGTCGACGACTGGATCCCGACGCCCGAGCGTCCGCTCGACAAGCCGTTCCTGATGCCGATCGAGGACGTGTTCTCGATCTCTGGCCGCGGCACGGTCGTCACCGGCCGCGTCGAGACCGGCGTCATCAAGGTCGGCGAGGAAGTCGAGGTAGTCGGCATCCGCGACACCCAGAAGACCGTCGTCACCGGCGTCGAGATGTTCCGCAAGCTGCTCGACCAGGGCCAGGCGGGCGACAATATCGGCGCGCTGCTGCGCGGCATCGGCCGTGAGGACGTCGAGCGCGGCCAGGTCCTGGCCAAGCCCGGCTCGATCACGCCGCACACCGACTTCAAGGCCGAGGTCTATGTCCTGTCGAAGGACGAGGGCGGCCGCCACACGCCGTTCTTCGCCAACTATCGTCCGCAGTTCTACTTCCGGACGACCGACGTCACCGGCGAGGTCCAGCTCCCCGAGGGGACCGAGATGGTGATGCCGGGCGACAACGTGAACCTGGGCGTCAAGCTGATCGCCCCGATCGCAATGGACCCGGGCTTGCGCTTCGCGATCCGCGAGGGCGGCCGGACCGTCGGCGCGGGGGTTGTCGCGGAGATCACGAAGTAATATAGGGCCGCAGCCGCCCGGGTCTAAAGATTCGGGCGGTTTCGGTTTTTCAATGCGTACCCCGGCGAAGGCCGGGGTCCAGCCGCCGAGCAGAGCTCGGCTCCTGGTTGCTGGATTCCGGCCTTTGCCGGAATACATGCAAGCGCCGGCTCTTTCGCATCGGTAGGGACATGGAAACGCAGAATATCCGGATTCGCCTGAAGGCGTTCGATCATCGAGTGCTCGACCAGGCAACCGGCGACATCGCCGACACGGCGCGCCGGACGGGTGCTCTCATTCGCGGTCCCATTCCCCTGCCGACGCGCATCGAGAAGTTCACCGTCAACCGCTCGCCGCACGTCGACAAGAAGTCGCGCGAGCAGTTCGAGGTGAGGACCTACAAGAGGCTGCTCGACATCGTGCAGCCGACGCCGCAGACGGTCGACGCGCTGATGAAGCTCGACCTCGCCGCCGGCGTCGACGTGGAGATTAAGCTCGCGTAGCGAGCTGTACCCCGGCGAAGGCCGGGGCCCAGGACTGGGTATCGGCCTTCGCCGGTAAACAGTTCAAATTGGGTGATACCGCCGGAGATCAGCTCCGGGCTGCGTCCCCGCCGCTCCCTTTCAGGGAGCACTAGCCCAGGCGGGGCACGCGACAATTTGGTGGGCTTCACGCACCTGGGGATTTCCCCATGTGCCTCTGTTCGAGGAGTTTGGATCATGCGCACCGGCGTGATCGCGAAGAAGGTCGGAATGACCCGCCTGTTCCAGGCGGACGGACGGCACGTGCCGGTCACCGTCCTGCAGCTGGACGACGTGCAGGTGGTCGGCCGCCGCGAGGCCGACCGCGACGGCTATACCGCCGTCCAGCTCGGCGCCGGCGCGGCGAAGGCGAAGAACATCGCCAAGCCGCAGCGCGCGGCGTTCGGCAAGGCCGAGGTCGAGCCCAAGGCGAAGGTGGTCGAGTTCCGCGTCGCCGACGACGCGCTGCTCGACGTCGGCGCGCACCTCAGCGCCGACCATTTCGTCGCCGGCCAGATGGTCGACGTCGCCGGCGTGACCCAGGGCAAGGGCTTCGCCGGCGCGATGAAGCGCTGGGGCTTCGGCGGCCTTCGCGCGACCCACGGCGTGTCGGTCTCGCACCGCTCGCACGGCTCGACCGGCAACCGCCAGGACCCGGGCCGGGTGTTCAAGAACAAGAAGATGGCCGGCCACATGGGCGCGCGCAACCGCACCCAGCAGAACCTCGAGGTCGTCCGCACCGACCCGATCCGCGGCCTCTTGTTCATCAAGGGCTCGGTCCCGGGCCACAAGGGCAGCTGGCTGACCGTCACCGACGCGATCAAGCTGCCGCGTCACGACGGCGCGCCTTATCCCGCCAAGCTGGTCGAGGATTCGAAGCCCGAAGAGATCGAGGTTCCGGCTGCCGGGCTGGTCGACGACGCGGCGGTGCATGAGATGCCGGCGCTGCCGAGCGACGAGGAAGTCGCCGCGATCGCCGCCGAGCAGGAAGCCGGCGCAGCGGCCGAGGCGGAAGCCGCGGCGGCCGCCGAAAATGAAGCAAGCGAAGCTCCGGCGGACGAAGCGAAGCCCGATGCCGACGAGAGCAAGGAAGGCTAGACGATGAAGGTCCAGGTCAAGACCCTCGACGCCGGCAAGGGCGGGGACATCGAGCTCAAGGACGAGATTTTCGGG
>DASTID010000150.1:0-4375 GCA_035717905.1 Sphingomicrobium sp.
TTGGTGTCGCCCGAACCGTTCCAGCCGGTCAGCGGATCGGCCCGTTGCGCTTCCTGCCGCTCGAACTCGAGCAGCCAGCGGCCGGCATTGGCCTTGCCCGACTGCGTCGTCTTGCGCTCGAGCTCGGAGATGCGGGCAATCGTCACCGCGCCGCGTTGGCAAAGCGCTTCGCGCAAATCAAGGGCGCGAGGGTTGCGCGCGCGGACGTTGGCGGTCATTCCGGACGGCATATTCCCAAACGAGGTCATGATGGTCGAGCCGGTGACGCCGAAGCAACGCAGGATTACGCTGTCGGGGATCGCGATCAGCGCGCCCGTCACCGCGCTGGTCTGGTACCTGCTGTTGCAATCGCTGCCCGCGCCCCCGGCGCGCGACCCGCAAGTCATCGCGATGCAATGCTGCGCGATCGCAGCGCTGCTGGCGTTGGTGCCGGGAGTCGAGGCGATTGCCCACGAACGGCTGTTCACCGCCGCGATCGACCCGCTGGCGGGCGTCGAGACGCACCGCATGCGCGTCAACTTCCGCTATCTTTCCAACACGCTCGAGCAGTTCGTCGTATTCGCCGCGGGATTGCTCGCGCTGTCGGCCTATGTCGCGCCGCGCATCCTGGTGATCGCGACGATTGTCTGGGTGCTCGCGCGCTGGGCGTTCTGGATCGGCTATCACGTCGGCCCGCTGATGCGCGGGCTCGGCGCGCCGGGGATGCTGCAGAGCATGATCGTGCTGCTCTACGCCGCCTATCGCTTCGGCAGCGACGCTTATGGGCAAAGCGTCGGGATCGCGCTGCTGGTCATCTTCGGGCTGATCGAGGCGATCCTGTTCTGGGGGGTGACCCGCCGGGCTCAATAAGCGCGGGCGATCGCGAACTCGACCGCCTCGGTCAGGGCGGCCTTGGCCTTGCTTGCCGGGAACATCACCAAAGCGTCGATCGCGCGGCGGCCATAGTGGCGCGCATGTTCGAGCGTGTCGGACAGGGCTTCCGCCGAGCGCATCAGCCGGATCGCGTGGGCGAGGTCCTCGTCCGAGACGCGCGCGCCGCCGATCGCCTCGCGCCAGAACGAACGGTCGGCGTCGCTGCCGCGGGCATAAGCGAGGATCACCGGAAGGGTCATCTTGCCGTCGCGGAAATCGTCGCCGACGCCCTTGCCCATGGTCGCCGGATCGGACGCATAGTCAATCACGTCGTCGGTCAGCTGACAGGCGATGCCGAGATTCTTGCCGTAGCTTTCGAGCGCAAGCTCGGCCTCCTCGCTGGCTTCGGCGACGACCGGCGCGACCCGGCAGGCCGCGGCGAACAGGGCCGCCGTCTTGGCGCCGATGATCGTCAGATATTGCTCCTCGTCGGTCTCGATCCGACGCTGCGCGGTCAGCTGCTCGACCTCGCCCTCGGCGATCACCGCCGACGCGTGGCTGAGGATCTTGAGCACCCGCAAGCTTCCGTCCTCAACCATCAGCTCGAACGCCCGGCTGAACAGGAAATCGCCGACCAGGACGCTCGCCGGATTGCCCCAGATGAGATTGGCGGTGCGCTTGCCGCGGCGCAGGCCCGAGCCGTCGACGACGTCGTCGTGGAGCAGCGTCGCGGTATGGATGAACTCGACCGCCGCGGCGAGCTTGTGGTGGCGCGTCCCAGAATAACCGAGCAGCGTGGCACAAGCGAGGGTGAGCATCGGCCGCATGCGCTTGCCGCCGCCGGCGATCAGATGCCCGGCAAGCTCGGGGATCAGCGCGACCTTGCTCTGCATCCGCTCGAGGATGACCGCGTTGACGCCGTTCATGTCGGCGCCGACGAGGCTCATCAGCGCGTCGAGCGAAGGCTCGCGCGAAGCGCTCAGCGGATGGATGGTCGCGGCCACGGCGCCGCCGTAGCCGCGCAACTTCGCTTTTCCTAGCCGCCTACCACACGTGGACGCGCCGCTCGGGCGGGAGGTACAGCTTGTCGCCGGGCTTGACGTCGAACGCCTTGTACCAGGCGTCGATGTTGCGGACGACGCCGTTGACCCGGTATTTGGCCGGGCTGTGCTCGTTGGTGAGCAGCTGGGCGCGAAGCGCGCCTTCGCGGTCCTTGCGCTCCCAGCTATAGCCGTAGGCGATGAAAAAGCGCTGGTCGCCGGTCAGGCCGTCGATCACCGGCGGCTCGCCGTGCTTGGCGACGTAGCGGCGGTAGGCGGCGTACGCGACTTCGAGCCCGCCGAGATCGCCGAGATTCTCGCCGAGCGTCAACTGGCCCTTGATGCGCACGCCCGGCACCGGCTCGTACAGGTCATATTGCTTGACCAGCGCAGATGCGTTGGCGGTGTAGGCCTTGGCCGTCGCCGGGCTCCACCAATCGCGCAGCTTGCCGGTCGCGTCATACAGCCTCCCCTGGTCGTCGAAGCCGTGCCCGATCTCATGGCCGATCGTCGCGCCGATGCTGCCATAGTTCGACGCCGGGTCCGCGTTCGGATCGAAATAAGGCGGCTGGAGGATCGCGGCGGGGAAGGTGATCTGGTTGGTGAAGACGTTGTAATAAGCGTTGTTCGTCTGCGGCAGCATGTCCCACAGGCTGCGGTCGACCGGGCGCTTCATCCGGTCGACGAGCAGGTTCCAGTCGAAGTCCGACGAGCGGATGACGTTGCCGAGGAGGTCATCGCGGCGCACCTCGAGACTCGAATAGTCGATATATTTCGCCGGGTGGCCGGTGCGCGGGTCGAAGCTCGCGAGCTTTTCCAGCGCCTGCTTGCGGGTCGGCTCGTCCATCCAGCCGTTGGTCCGGATCTTCTCTTCGAGCGCGGCGCGGATGTCGCCGATCAACTCGCCCATCAGGCGGTCGCTTTCGGGTGGATAATGTTCGGCGACATAGAATCGGCCGACACCCTCGCCGAGCGCGCCGTTGACGAGGCTGACGCCGCGCTTCCAGCGCTCGCGCTGCACCGGAACGTCGCGCAGCGTCTTGCTGAAAAAATCGAAGCTCGCGTCGTCGAATGCCTTGGGCAGAAAATCGGCGTGGTCGCTCACGAACCGATAGGCGAGCCATTCCTTCCACGTCGACAGCGGGACCGAGTCGATCAGCTTCGCCTCGTCGCGGATCGCGGTCTTTTGCGAAAGGACGACGCGCTTCTGGTCGCCAACCTCGAGCGCCTTGAGGAATGGGCCCCAAGCGAATTGCGGCGCATATTCGCCGAGCTCGGAAATGGTCATCGGATTGTCGGTCGCCTTGGCGTCGCGGCTCTGTTCGGGAGTCCAGTGCACCTTGGCGATCGCCGTTTCGAGCGCGACGATCCGGTCGGCCCTGGCGGCGGCATCCGGGATTCCGGCAAGCTCCTGGATATGCGTCACATAGGCGCGATATGCCTTGCGGAAGGCGTCATATTTCGCGCCCTTCAGCAGATAATAATCGCGTCCGGGCATGCCGAGCCCGTCCTGATAGAGGGTGACGACATAGCGGGTCGGGTCGTCGTTCGCCGGCAGGATGTATTGATCGATCGGCGACGCATAGCCGGCAGCGCCGAATATGCTCGCGAGCTCGGCCTTGTCGCCGACGGCGGCGATGCGCTCGAGATAGGGCCTGAGCGGCGCCGTGCCGAGGCGCTCGATCTGCGCGGTGTCCATCCAGCCCGCGTAGAAGTCGCCGATCTGCTGGCCGAGCTTGCCCGACGACGAAGGGTCCGCCGCCTTCGCCTCGATAATCGCCCGGACGTCCTTGTCGATCTGATCGTTGAGCACCGAATCGATTCCGACGAAGGTGCGGTCGGGCGCAATCTGGGTCCGCCTGGCCCACGCGCCGTTGACATATTGGAAGAAGTCGTCGCCCGGCCTGACCGAAGTTTCCATCGCCGTCGCGTCGTACCCCCAAGTGCCGAACGCCGGCGCGGCGGCGAACGCCGGCGCAGCCGCTGCGGCAATCGCGAGCGCGGCCGCGCCCGCCAGAACCAATCGCTTCGAAATCATTGCTAAACCCTCCCGGAATGGCTTTCCCCGTTCCGGCAAGCCCCCGGAATGTCAAAAGGAAATTCGGCACTAATATACTTGACTCAGTAACCCTGTGACCCTACATAGGATGCATGGCACAGGAACCACGCACCCTAATGGAAGCGGTCCGGTATTTTGCGGACCCTGAGATTGCGCACAAGCACATGGTCGAGCTTCGCTGGCCGAACGGCGTTGCGTGCCCGACCTGTGGCCGCACTGACGTTCGTTTCATAGCAACGCGCCGCCTGTGGGAGTGCAAGGAAAAGCACCCGCGCAAGCAGTTCTCCGCCAAGGTCGGGACCATCTTTGAAGACAGCGCCCTGCCGCTCGACAAATGGTTCGTCGCGATCTGGCAAGTTGCCAACTGCAAGAACGGGATCAGCTCCTACGAACTCGGTCGGGCGCTCGGCGTCACTCAAAAAAC
>DASTID010000151.1:0-10227 GCA_035717905.1 Sphingomicrobium sp.
GCCATTGCTGTGCCTGCACGGACTGACCCGCAACGCGCGCGATTTTGCCGGGCTCGCCGAGCGCTATTCCCCGGGGCGACGCGTGATCGTTCCCGATTTTCGCGGAAGAGGGGAGAGCGAGTACGATCCACTGCCGGCGCGGTACAACCCGCTGACCTATGCCGGGGACGTGCTCCAGCTGCTCGACCGGCTGCAAATCGCGGAGGCGGTGTTCCTCGGCACCTCGATGGGCGGGCTGGTCGCAATGACTGTCGCCACGATCGCGCCCGACCGGATCGCCGCCGCGATCCTCAACGACATCGGCCCGGAGATTTCGCCCGAAGGGCTCGAGCGGATCGGCTCCTACGTCGGCAAGGACCTGCGCTTCGCGAGCTGGGATGACGCCGCGCGGGCGATTGCGGCCAACAACGCCAACGCCTTCGACCGCTACTCGCACGACGACTGGGTCGCCATGGCGAAGCGCAACTGCCGCGAGGAACGGGGCGAGATCCGCTTCGATTACGACATGGCGGTCGCCTGGCCGTTCACCGCGCCGGCGGCGTCGCGGCCGGTCGATTTGTGGCCGCTGTTCGGCGCGCTCGCGGCAAAGCCGCTGCTGGTGATCCGCGGCGCGAAGAGCGACCTGCTGAGCGCCGCTACGGTCGAAAAAATGCGGGCGGCGGCGCCGAACATGCGCACCGCCGTCGTCGCAGGCGTCGGCCATGCGCCCGACCTCGACGAGCCCGAGGCGATCGCGGCGATCGATGCCTTTCTCGCCTCGCTCGACGCCGGTGACCTGCCCGCGGCGGGTTGAACCGTCCCTGCAAGCGTCTATGTCCGGGCGCTCCGATATGCCTGCATCGACGACCGACACGCTGCCGCCCCGCGCGCGCAAGGTGAAAATCCTGGCGACGCTGGGGCCGGCGTCGAGCGATGCGCGGATGATCCGCAAGCTGATGGTCGCCGGGGCCGACGCATTCCGCATCAACATGAGCCACGGCGAACGGCGCCAGAAGGCGCGGCTGGTCGAATCGATCCGCGCGCTCGAAAAGGAATTCCACCGCCCGACGACCATCGTCTTCGACCTTCAGGGGCCGAAGCTTCGCGTCGGGCATTTCGACGGCGGCGGAGCCCTGCTCGAGAAGGGCAAAAGGTTCGTGTTCGACCGCGACGGCGCTCCCGGGGACAAGGGCCGCGTCGAGCTGCCCCATCCCGAGCTGTTCCAGGCGGTCAAGGCGGGGGCCAATATCCTGGTCGACGACGGCAAGGTGCGGTTGAAGGTGATCGAGGCCGACGACGCGCGCATCGTCACCGAGGTCCTGGTCGGCGGGCGCATTTCCGACAACAAGGGCGTCAACGTCCCCAACGTCCTGGTGCCGATCCCGGCGCTGACCAAGAAGGACCGCGGCGATCTCGCGTTCGCTCTCGACCAGCGCGCCGACTGGATCGCTCTGTCGTTCGTCCAGCGGCCCGAGGACGTCGCCGAGGCGCGCTCGCTGATCGGCGAGCGGGCGCTGCTGATGGCCAAGATCGAGAAGCCCGCGGCGATCGACAGTTTGAACGACATCATCGCGCTTTCGGACGGGGTGATGGTCGCGCGCGGCGACCTCGGCGTCGAGCTTCCGCCCGAGGACGTGCCGCCGCTCCAGAACCGGATCGTCGCCTGCGCGCGCCAGTTCGGCAAGCCGGTGGTGGTCGCGACGCAGATGCTCGAATCGATGATCACCTCGCCGACCCCGACCCGGGCCGAGGTGAGCGACGTCGCCACCGCGATCTACGACGGCGCCGATGCGGTGATGCTGTCGGCGGAAAGCGCCGCGGGCCAGTATCCGGCCGAAGCGGTGGCGATGATGGACCGGATCGCGGTCAGCGTCGAAAAGGACCCGACCTATCAGGCGCGCGTCCATTTCACTCAGACCCGGCTCGAGCCTACCACCGCCGACGCGCTCGCCGGGTCGGCGCGGCAGATCGCCAGCACGATCTCGGCGACGGTGATGGTCTGCTACACCAGCTCCGGCTCGACCGCGCGGCGGATCGCGCGCGAGCGCCCGTCGGTGCCGTTGCTGGCGATGAGCGCGTCGCTCAACACCTCGCGGCGGATGGGTCTGCTGTGGGGCGTCCACGCGGTGCACACGCGCGACGTCGCGAGCTTCGAGGAAATGGTCGAGAAGGGCAAGCGCATGGCGCTTCGCCACCGGATCGCCACCGGCGGCGACCGAGTCGTGCTGATGGCCGGGATTCCGTTCGGCACCGCCGGCTCGACCAACGTCCTCCACGTCGTTCGGCTCAGTGGCGACGAGCTAGAGCGCTACCAGGCAGGCAAGGCGGCCAAGTCCTAGGTGAGATTGACTTCGCGGCGAAGTCGGATGAGCTTGCGCTGCGGGGTGATCCGAATGCTCAAGACGACTTTGCTTGCCGGCGCGGCAGCTTTGCTGATTTCCGCCGGCCCGCCGACGGCCTCGAACGACACCATCGATGCGATCGCGCGCGACTATGTCGTGCTGGCGCTCAGAGCGCATGCGCTCGATCCTGACATGGTCAGCGTCGCGCGCACCGATGCCGACGCGCTCGCCCAGGCGAAAGATGCGAAGGGCGACAAGACGGCCATTGCGACCGACGCGGTCAAGCTGGTCGAGCGGCTTGATGCGTTGTCGAACGATGGCTCTGGCACGGATAGGATGCGGCAACGTCACTTGCGCGCATTCCTGGTGTCGCTGCGAAGCCAACTTGCGCCTCCGGACAATGCGGATGTCGAACGGCAGGTTCGCGAGATTTACGGTTTCACTCCGCGATTCGAGCCGCTCGCCCGGTTCGACCCCGCGATTGACCGGCTGCAGCAGGCGATGCCGGGGGCAGGCTCGATCGGCGATCGAATTGGCGATTTGCGGAAAACCGCGATCGTGCCGAAGGACCGCATCCCGGCCGTGTTCGAAGCCGCGCTTGCCGAGTGCCGCAGACGCACGCTCCAGCATATCAAGCTTCCGCCCGAGCATGTCGAAGTCCAATATCCTGCGGATCCGACATTTCCGGGCGCCAATAATTACGTCGGCAACGGCAAGAGCATCGCTGCGATCAGCACCGACTATCCGGAGAATATCGACCAGTTGCTGATCCTCGCGTGTCACGAAGTCTATCCGGGCCACCACGTTCACTATCTCACGCTCGACACCGAACTCGCGGGACGCCGGCATTGGCCGGAATTTGAGGTCGACATGAACTTCGGCCCGCTAGTGCCGGTCGCCGAAGGCGTGGCGGAGACGGCAACAGGGATCGCCTTCTCGCCGGGCGAGCGATTGGCCTTCGAGCGCGACCGGCTGTACCCGCTGGCCGGGCTGCGGATGCAGCATCCCGAACAGTGGGTGGCCTTCTGGCAGGCGCGACCCGCCGTGCTCGGAGCGACCTCCACGGTCGCCCGCGACTATCTCGCGGGCAAGCTCGAGCCCGAGCAGGCGAAAGCCATGTTCATGCGGTACCGCCTTCAGGATGCAAGGGCCGCGAGCCAGCTGCTAAAGATAATTTCTGTCCTGGGGCCGTATGTGATTGCGTCCGATCTCGGATGGCAAGCGACTGACCGAATCATGCGCGGCAAATCGCGTGCGGAGCAATGGCGGTTGCTGCACAAGATCGAGAGCGAACCGATGCTGCTTGACGACGTTTCGGCTCTAGCGCGGCAGTAGCGTCGGGATTTCGTCGGCGATCTCGCGGGCGAGGAAGCCGATCGGGCCGACCTTCTTCGCCAGCTTCGCGCCGGCTTGGCCGTGCAGCCACACCGCCCACAGCAGCGCATTGAGCGGCTCGGCGCCGCGCGCGAGCAGGCCGCCGAGGATGCCGGCGAGCACGTCGCCGCTGCCCGAGACGCCGAGGCCTGGCGCGCCGCCGTCGTAGGACCAGGCGTCGCCGTCGGGGGTGACGACGTGGCTGGTCACGCCCTTGACCAGCACGAGCGCGCGAAACTGCTTCGCCGCCTCCGCCCCGCAGCCGACCGGATCGGAATCGACCGCGTCTTCCCGGCATCCGAGCATTGCAGCCATCTCCTCGGCATTGGGGAGCAGGACCGGCATCGGGCCCTTGCGCGACTGACGGGGACGCAAGGTCTCGAGGAAAGCGACGTCGAGCCCGACCGGCCGCCCGCTACCGAGCAGTCGCCCGGCGATCTTCGCGCAGGCGCGGTTGCGCCTGACGCCGGGGCCGGCGACGATCGCGTCCACCTCTTTCGCCAGCGCGGCGATGCTGGCCGCGACGCTTGGCTGAAAACCTCCGTCGCGCGCTTGCGGCAGGCCGATCACCATCGCTTCGGGCATGGCGACGCCGAGCGCCATCGCGGCACCCTCGACCGTGGCGATACGCAACTGGCCCGCGCCGGCGCGCATCGCCGCGCTCGCGGCGAGCAGCGCGGCGCCGGGAACATCGCGGCTGCCGGCGACGACCAGGATGCGGCCCTTGCTTTCCTTGCCGCCGTCGATGACCGGCGGGAGAGGGTGGGCGCGAAGGGCGGTGCGGTCGAGCGGCCTCGGCTTGCTCACCGCGAGCCCGCCATCGCGTCGGGCGCCGAGGTCTTGGCGGTGGCCTCGCGTTCGAGCGGCGCGCCGTAATTCCACATTTCGAGCTGCGGAATGCACAATCCGTCGGCGCCGTCGCCGAAGTCGTAGGCGCAGATGCCGCAATTGAGCACGTCGGCCTGCTTGTCGATTTCGAGGATCGTCGCCTCGTCGAGCTCCTCGAGGATGTAGCGGAAACACAGCACGACTACCTGATGGCAGACGATCAGCACGCGCTTGTCGCAATAATGGAGGTTGATCGTGTTGAGCATCGAGCGCAGCCGCAGGACCACATCGGCCCAGCTCTCGCCGCCTGGCGGGCGGTGGTAGAATTTGCCCAGCCGCCGGCGGTGCGCCGCTTCCTCGGGGAATTTGTGGCGGATGCCCGCGGTGGTCAGCCGGTCGAAAATCCCGAACTCGCGCTCGCGCAGCCGCTCGTCGGCCATGGTCCGCGCCGGGCCGCCGGCGAGCGCTCCGGCCTTGCAGATCGCCTCCGCCGTCTGTTTCGCGCGGACATAGGGCGACGACAGGATCACTTCCGGCCGCTCGTCCGGGGGCAGCGCCGCGAACCAGCGGCCGGCCGCTTCGGCCTGGCGGAAGCCGAGGTCGGACAGGGGCACGTCGACGTCGCGCATGTCGATGCCGATTTCGTGCGCGCCGGCCTCGTCGGCGGCGTCGCGGGCGACGTTGCCCTGGCTCTGGCCGTGCCGGACCAGCCACAGGCGTTCGGGCCAGTTTTGACGCATCGCTTTATTCTTTCAGCCGGGTCAAAGCTTCAGCAACCACAAATGTTCAATCGTGCGGCCGAGCCACCTGGCGGGCGCCCGCCGGAAAATCGGTACGGCTCCATTTCGATTGTCGTGCATTGGTGCAGCTAATGGGCAATCACCCGGGCAAGACCTTCGCCAGCTTCTTCCAGGCGGGCTTCGAATGCTCGTCGCACCGGCGGCGCGACGGCGTTCGCCTCGACCTCATCCGCGCGACCGGACACGACCGGCACGTGCTGCGCGACTACCGGCTGTGCAAGGAGCTGGGCTTCGGCACCGTGCGCGACGGGTTGCGCTGGCACCTGATCGAGAAGTCGCCGGGAAAATACGACTGGTCGAGCTGGCTGCCCGCGCTCGAGGCCGCCGAGGCGGTCGGCCTCGAAGTGATCTGGGACCTGTTCCACTACGGCTCGCCCGATCACGTCGACCAGGCGGCGGGCGATTTCCCGGACCGCTTCACCGAATTCGCGGTCGCCGCGCTGGAGATCCAGCAGTCGGTCAGCGGCCGGCGCCCGATCGTCTGCCCGCTCAACGAGATCAACTTCATGTCGTGGGCGGTCGAGGTCGAATATTTCCCGCGGGTCGGCCCGGACGAGGTCGGCTGGTTCAAGCGCCAGCTGGTCAGGACGGGAACGAAAGCTGCAAGGGCGATCCGCGCGCGCTGGCCGCAGGCGACTATTGTCTGGGCCGAGCCCTTGATCCACGTCGCGCCGCACAACCGCGGCCGAAAGACGGTCAGCGCCGCCGAGCGCAACCGCCAGGGCATGTTCGAGGCCTATGACTGGATCATGGGCCGCGCCGCGCCCGAGCTTGGCGGCGACCCGTCGCTGGTCGATGTCGTCGGCCTCAATTACTACCCGCACAACCAATGGTATTGGGAAGGCCCGACGATCCCGATGGGCCACCACGAATATCGCCCGCTCGCCGACATGCTGGTCGAAATGGCCGAACGCTACGGCAAGCCGGTGTTCCTCTCGGAAACCGGCGCGGAGGGCACCGGCAAGCCGTCCTGGCTCCATTATGTGTGCAACGAGGTGCGCGAGGCGATGGACCGCGGCGCCGACGTGCGCGGCCTGTGCTGGTATCCGATCACCGCTTATCCCGGCTGGGACAATTCGCGCCATGCCGAGACCGGGCTGCTGTCGTCGGTCGTCGCCGACGGCAGCCGCCACGTCGATCAGCGGCTGCTCGACGAGTTCGAGGTCCAGCGGGCGCTGTTCGACGGCGTCCGGAAGGAGCGGCAAAGAGCGACCGCCGGCCGCTCAAGCGTCCACCTCCTGCGATCGCGCTGATTCCTCCCACTCCGCCGCATATTTGCGTACCTCGGCAAGCTGAACTCGCCCCCATCGCCGGCCGTAGCCGTCCGGTTCGACATTCTCCGGCTGATCGAGCAGCTTCTGCCAGCGGCGCAGCTCCTCGATATAGGCATCGCACGGCAAGCGCTCGAAGTCCTGCTTGTCCGCGACGTCGTAGATTCCGATCTTCGCCCACTTCTGGGTCCACCAGTCCGGCACGTCCACGAACGGATAAAGACAGACGCCGTGCAAATCGACGCCGTCATTGAGCGCCTTTAGCGACTCCTCCATCGTCATCCGCAGCCAGTCGGCGCGGTTCTCCTGAAAGCCGCTGGTTTCGCCGATGATGATCGGTCGACGGTAACGGTCCCAGGCGAAGCCGAGCAGCGCGCTCAGCGGTTTCCGGCGCGGGTCCCGAGGTCCCAGAATCTCGCGCTTCTTGTCCGCATCCAGCTGGACCTGGCTGTAGTGATAGACGTTCACTCCGACGATATCGAGGATCGCGGGCGACCCGCCGAGCTCCGGCGCGAGGCGTCCGCAGAGCATATCCCACGCCTCGTAGGCTTCGCGATGCTCTTCGTCGCGCGCCTCGTCGGCCAGATCCGGACGGTCGGGCGGCGGGACCGCGTGGACGATCGGGTCGACGTGCACCATTCGCGCCTTCGGTTCGACCTCGCGGATTGCTTTCGCGCCTTCGATGGCCATGTGCGCCAGCGCGCGCTTGAGCTCGTCCTCGCGGCCCTTGGCGAACGGGTACATCCATTCCAGATCGCTGGCGGCCGCCGAGAAAAAGGTGATCTCGTTGATCGGCGTGAAGAAAAAGGGCGGTTCCGCGGTGCTGGTGACGAATTCCGCCGCCCGTCGGCAGTAATCGGCGAAGCGTCCCCGGCATTCGTCCGAGAAGGGATCGCAGCCGTCCGGAAAGCCATAGTGGCACAGGTCCCAGATTGGCGTGATCTTGTATTCGGTTGCAGCGTCCTGGACCGCCTTGACGCCCGACCAGTCGTAGCTCCCTCCGCCGCGGTCGACTTGAGGCCAGCGGATCGCTTCGCGGACGACGCCGATGCCAAGGTCCATCGCTGCCGCGAGATCGCGCTTCAGGTGGCGGTCGTGGCCCGTCGCAGCGACATAATCCTTCCGTTCGCGGTCCTTCCAGACGAAGGTCGAGCATTCGAATCCCGCCATGAAGAAAGTCGGGAAGATCGCGTCCGAAGCCATCGCGCGGTTCAAGTCACGGGGGCGGCGTGCGGTTCCGCCGAGGGCGTGCCGACGAACGGCCAGCCGTCGCGCCATGCGATCTTGTCGATCAACAGGATGCGGCGGCTGTTGATCTCGTCCTCCTGCCGCTGGCGCGGACGGTTCACGTCGATCGCGTGATAGACGATCCATTGGTCGCCGGCCTTGTCGGCAACGATCGAATTGTGGCCCGGCGCCAGCCAGCGCTCGCTTTTGTAGAGCATCAGGCTGTGCGGCACGCCGCGGGCTTGTTCGAGCGTCTCGAACGGCCCCGTCGAGCGTTCCGAACGGGCGACCATCACGCCATATTCGGCGTCGGGACCGCAGCAATTATCGCCCGAATAGAAGAGATAATAGAAATCCTCGTGGCGGATCACCCAGGCCGCCTCGACCAGCCGCGGGAAGGCGCCCTTGACCGGGTTGGGCCAGACGAGATCGGTGGGCGCGCTGTCCGGGGCGAAGGACATCCGGTCCGGCCCGAGCTCCTGCACGCGGATCGGTTGAAATCCCGATCCCCAGTAGAGCAGCCACTTGCCGCTCTCGGGATCGACGAAGACCATCGGGTCGATATATTCGAAGCCCACGCCGAGCAGCAGCGGCATGCCCATGTCGACGAACGGACCGGCCGGCGAATCCGACGACGCGACCGCCAGGCAGTGTCCCCGCTCGGGATCGTGGCAGGCGTCGTGCGTCGCCGAATAATACATCAGGTACCTGTCGCCATCGCGCAGCACGTAAGGCGCCCAGATGTCCTGCGTTTCTTGCGCCCACTCGGGCTTGTCCGGCAATGCATCGCCGAGGAGCTGCCAATCGACGAGGTTGGCCGAGCGCGCGACCTGGACGTTGATCCATTTGCCGTCGCGCAGCGTCTGCGTCGCATAGGCGTAATAATGTCCGTCGGGCGCATGGATCACCGCCGGATCGGGGAAATCCGCGTCGAGGACGGGGTTGGCGTAGGTGCCAGCCAGGGGCGCGGGAACTGTGGACGCGTTTTGGGGAGTCACGCAGCCGCAACGGCAGTGGACTTGGAGAGTTCCCGCTTCTCGTCGACCCTGCGGAACG
The DNA here is from genome assembly GCA_035717905.1 of Sphingomicrobium sp. Taxonomy (GTDB): domain Bacteria; phylum Pseudomonadota; class Alphaproteobacteria; order Sphingomonadales; family Sphingomonadaceae; genus Sphingomicrobium. The sequence goes on from DASTID010000151.1 coordinate 8,878, forward strand.
TCGCCAGCGCCTGCCCGACGATCTGGTCCATGTTGTAATAGCGGTAGGTCGCGAGCCGCCCGACGAACGTGACGTCGTCGGTCGCGTCGGCGAGCGCTTCATACTTCTTGTAGAGCGCCTGATTCTCGGCGCGCGGGATCGGATAATAAGGATCGCCCTCGGCCGACGGATATTCGTAGGTGATCGTCGTCACCGGTGCTTGCTGCCCGGTCAGGTGCTTATACTCGCTGATGCGGGTGTAGGGCACGTCCGGGTCGGGATAGTTCACGACCGCGACCGGCTGGTGCTGCTCTTCCTCCAAAGTCCGGTGATCGAACCTGAGGCTGCGGTAGGGCAGCTTGCCGAAACGGAAATCAAAATATTCGTCGATCGGCCCGGTGTAGATGATGTGGTCGGCGATCTCGTGCGCGCGATCCTTGAGCTCGGCGAAGTCCACGCTTGTGCGCACCTCGATCAGCGGGTTGTCGAGCATCTTCTCGAACATCTTCGTGTAGCCGTGCTTCGGCATCGCCTGGAACGCGTCGGCGAAGTAGCGGTCGTCGGTGTTGGTCCGCGTCGGGATCCGGCTGGTGACCTGCTTGTCGAGCTCGCTCGGGTCGAGCCCCCATTGCTTGCGGGTGTAGCCCTGGAAGAACAGCTCGTAGAGCTCGCGGCCGACGGCGTTGATCACGACGTCCTCCGAGGTCTTGATCTCGTCGACCGGCTCGGCGCGCGAGGCGAGATACTCGGCCGCGTCCGCGTCGGTCTCGAGGTCGAGATCGAACAGCGCGTTGAGCGTGGTGCGGTTGATCGGGATCGGCACCAGTCGGTCGCGCACGCGCGCCAGGACTCGGTGCTCGTAGGGCCGCCACTCGGTGAACTGCGAGAGATAGTCGACCACGGCCTCGCTGTTGGTATGGAAGATGTGCGGCCCGTATTTGTGATAGAGGATGCCGGCCGCGTTGGGCTCGTCATAGGCGTTGCCGCCGAAATGCGGCCGGCGGTCGATGACCAGCACCCGCGCGCCGTGCTGCGAGGCCAGCCGCTCGGCGAGCACCGAGCCGGCGAAGCCGGCGCCGACGATCAGATAGTCGTAGCGCCCGCCGTCGCCTCCGGAGGCGCCAGGGAGCGCGCTCATTCCGCGGCCACGAGCAGCGCCGGAGCGCCGGTAACTCCCCGCGTGCCGAGCAGGTCGGCGATCAGCCCCGCCATGCGCCCCTGGGTCGTGTCCCAGCTCGACGCCGAAAGCATCAGGTCGGCCTCCGCCAGCCAGCCGCTCTCGGGGTTGCGCGACAGCTCGAGCGCCTCGTCGCAGGCGGCGACGAACTCCTGCGGAGTCGCGGCGATCTTCACGCCCTCGAGCTTGCCGTA
>DASTID010000152.1:0-18130 GCA_035717905.1 Sphingomicrobium sp.
CTCGGCATCGGCTCCGACCTGTGCAACATCGAGCGCATTCAGAAGTCGCTCGACCGCTGGGGCGACAGGTTCCTCCGCCGGGTCTTCACCGAGGTCGAGCGCGCCAAGGCGGCATCGCGCCCGCACACCCGCGCTGGCACCCTCGCCAAGCGCTTCGCCGCCAAGGAAGCGTTCTCGAAAGCGGTCGGCACCGGGTTCAAGCACGGCGTATTCATGAAGGACATCGGCGTCGTTAATCTCCCGTCCGGGCAGCCGACGCTAAGCCTCACCGGCGGCGCACGCGCTCGGCTTGACGCGCTTGCGCCGGAAGGCCACGCCATCGACATTCATCTGACGATGACCGACGATCATCCCTGGGCGCAGGCCTTCGTGATCCTGACCGCCCGCAAGCTGGAGCCCTGAGTGTTGAGCGATACCGTCCCCGAAGCGAGCGCCGACGACAAGACGGCGCCGCCGGCCGAAGCCACGGCGGAGAAAGGCTCCGCCATCTGGCGCGAGATCAAGGGCCTGTTCTGGGTGCTGCTCGCGGTCCTCGCGTTCCACAGCTTCATCGCCAAGCCGTTCTACATCCCGTCGGAATCGATGATGCCGGGGCTCCTCACCGGCGACCGGCTGGTCGTCACCAAATACCCCTACGGCTGGTCATGGGTGTCGCCCAGCTTCCACATCCTGCCGCATTGGCAGGGCCGGCTGTTCGGCAACATGCCCGAGCGCGGCGACATCGTGATCGTCACGCCGCCCGGCACCCGCACCGATTACATCAAGCGCGTGATCGGCCTTCCCGGCGACATCATCCGCATGGTCGACGGCACGCTCATCATCAACGGCCAGCCGGTGAAGCGCGATTTCCTGCCGCCGGCGATGGTCCCGGTCGACCCCAACTCGCCGTGCGGGTCGGAGCGCGATCCGGCGCTCTACAATTTCCGGACGCGCGGCGACGACGGCAAGATGTATTGCCGGGTCCCCGTCGTGCGCGAGACCCTGCCCAGCGGCCGCACCTACGAGACGGTCGAGCTCGGGCGTTCGGCCGAAGACAATTTCGGGCCAATACGGGTCCCCGCCGACCATCTTTGGCTGATGGGCGACAACCGCGACGATTCGGCCGACAGCCGCGTTCCCGAGTGGCAGGGCGGGCTCGGCGGGCCGGTGCCGTGGGAGAATATCGGCGGGCGGGCCGAGTTCATCACTTTCTCGTTGGACGGCACGACCGAGTGGTGGAACCCGCTGACCTGGCTGGAGTCGCTGCGCCCGGGCCGCGCCGGCACGTCGCTCAGGGACAATTGATGGGGCGCCGGCCGCCGACCATCGAAGCCCACGTCGAGCGGCCCGGCCCCGCCGAGTTCCGCGACCCGCTGATCCGCCGCGAGATCGCCAAGGCGGCCGTGTGGTTCGGCATGGCGCTGGCGATCGTCGGCGTCATTGTCCTCGCCCAGCCGCTGCTCCTGATCATCGGCGGGATGATCTTCGCGGTGTTCCTCGATGGCGGCACCCGCCTGCTCGGCCGCTGGCTGCCGGTCGCCCGGCCGTGGCGGCTGCTGCTCACCATCCTGCTCGGCTTCGGGTTCATCGGCTGGGTGTTCTGGTTCGCGGGCACCACCATCGCCGCCCAGGCCGAGGCGCTGCGCCATGTCGTCACCGCCCAGTTCGCGCGCTTCATGGAGTTCGTCGGCTCGCTCGGGCTGCTGCCTCCCGGGCAGCCGTCGAACATCGGCACCCAGCTGCTCGGCTCGGTCGGCCGGCTGACCAGCGCGGTCGGCACCGCGATCGGCGCGATCACCAGCGTCATCGCGATGATCGTGATCGGAATCTTCCTCGCCGCCGAGCCGCGCATCTACGACCGCGGCATCGCCTGGATGCTGCCCTTGAGGCACCGCGCCGGCTTCTACCGAATCGCCGAACACCTCGGCTTCACGCTTCGCCGGCTACTGTTCGGGCGGCTGGTCGGAATGCTGTTCGAGGGCGTGTTCACCTGGTTCATGCTGCGGTACGTCAGCCAGATCATCGGCGTTGGGCCGGTGCCGATGGCCGCGCTGCTCGGCCTGCTGACGGGCGTGCTCGCCTTCATTCCCAACATCGGCGCGATCACGTCCGGAGTGCTGATGGTCGCCGTCGGCTTTTCCGCCGGGCCGCACCAGGGCGTCTACGCGATATTCGTCTATTTCTTCGTCCAGAACATCGACGGCTATCTGGTCGTCCCGTACATCGCCCGGCGCACCGTCGACCTCGCGCCCGCGGTCGTGCTCGCGATGCAGCTGCTGATGGGCGCCTTGTTCGGGATTTTGGGCGTGCTGTTCGCCGACCCGATCCTCGCCACCTTGAAGGTCGTGCTGGTCGACGTCAGCAACAAGCACGCGCGCGAGGAAGGCGAGCCGGCCGAGCTGGTCGCCGACGCCGACGCGCCTATTGCTGCGGGGCGCCCTGCTGCATCATCGCGGCGCCGCCGCGCACGATCTTCCGCACCCTGACGTCGAACGTGAGGGCGCTGCCGGCGGGGAAGCCCGGCGGCGGCGGAGCATCGCCGAACGCGAGACGCTGCGGCATGGTGAAGCGGTACTCTCCGCCCTCCTGCATCCGCGCCATCGCCTCGGCGAATCCGGGGAATACCTGGCTCATGGTGAACGGCTGCGGCCCGCCGTGCGAATCGCTGTTGTCGAACACCGTGCCGTCGTCGAGCGTCCCGACATAGTCGAGCAGCGCGGCGTCGGCCGGGCCGATCGCCTCGCCCGTGCCGGCCTTGATCGTGCGGAACTGGAGCCCGGTCGCGCTGACCTCGGGACGGAGCGAGCCGGCGCCGATCCAGGCGAGGCCGATTCCGGCGGCGATCACCAGCAGGAACGCGAGCCACAGCTTGACCGCCCGGCCGGTTCCGGCGGGTCGGTGCGCGGCTTCGGCGACGGACATGCGGCTGTTCTGGCGGCTTGGCTTAGCGGGCGCCTTCGCGCTCGGCGCGCTTGCGCTCGAGCTTGCGGGCGCGGCGGATCGCGGCGGCGCGCTCGCGGGCGCGCTTTTCCGACGGTTTCTCGTAATGACGGCGCAGCTTCATCTCGCGGTAGACGCCCTCGCGCTGCAGCTTCTTCTTGAGCGCGCGCAGCGCCTGCTCGACATTGTTGTCGCGAACGATGATCTGCATAAAAGCCCGTCAAATCCTTTAAAACCAAGGGTTTAGCACATATATTCCAACCGGGCGGAACAGGGCTCCGGTTGAAAAGCAATAGGCTAGCGGCCTCCAGAGGCATGCCTCGGCGGCGCGCGGGGCCTTAGCAGCGCCCGTCCGTCGGTTCAACCCGTTGAGAAATCGTCAGCGGTGCGACGAACCGTTGGCCGGGAACGATGGGCCGGGAAACCGGAAGCTTAAGGTTATCGGCCATTAACCCGTTGAATGATAAACAGTCGTTCGAGAGCGGAGGGAAAGAATGAGTTTGAACCGGAGGGAAATGTTGCGTCTTGGCGCCGCGGGCGCCGCGGGCCTCATCCTCTCTTCTGCGGCAAGTTCGCAGGTATTGCCGGGCACGATCGTGCCGACCGCCGGCGGGGCCTCGCCGACGCCGTTTCCGCGCGTGCCGGCCCAGCCGCAGGCGCTGTGGGCGCCGGCCGGCGTCGACCCGACCTTGTTCCAGAAGGCCAAGGCCGCGCTCGATATCCACAAGATCCGGGCGCGCGATTCGATCGCCATCGTCGACTTCTCGAGGCCGTCGAGCGATCCGCGCTTCCACGTCGTCGACCTGATGAACGGCAGCGTCGAGAGCCACCTCGTCGCGCACGGCCGCGGCTCGGATCCCGACCATTCAGGGTTCCTCGAGCGCTTCTCCAACAGGTTCGGATCCTACGCGACCTCGAACGGGACCTATGTCACCGACGATTATTACCACGGCAAATACGGGCTTTCGATGAAGGTTCGCGGGCTCGACTGGTCGAACTACAATGCCGAGCCGCGGGCGATCGTCATCCACAACGCCTGGTACGCCGAGCCCGAGATGATCGCGGTCCACGGCAAGCTCGGCCGGTCCGAAGGCTGCTTCGCGATGAGCCGCAAGAGCCAGTACGAGGTGATGCGCCGCATCGCCGGCGGCCGCATGATCTACGCCGAGAAGCTCGCCTAGCCTGTCGCGCGCGGCGCAACGAAATGCGCCGCAATCGATCGCTGCACGCGAATTGACGCCGGATGACGGCATGAAGCGAATTCGCTAGAGATCGGACGAGTGCCCTCGCGACGGAGGAGCGTATGGACGAGACCGTCATACGACCGGTCCGGCTGTTCGACAGTTTCGGGATCATCCCCCGAATCGTTCGCTTCTTCCTTCTCGAAAAAGGCGTCGACATCGCGCGGTACGAGGTCGACCTGCTGCTCGGCGAAAATCGCGACGCGGACTATCTGAAGCTCAACCCGTCCGGGCAAACACCCGCGCTCGAGCTCAGCGACGGCACGATCGTCTGCGAAGGGCCGGTGATCTGCGAATTTGTCGAAGAATTTTTCCCCGCGCGGCCGCTGATCGGGGCGACCCCTGCCGAACGCGCTGTCACCCGCATGTGGTGGCGCAGGGTCGAGCTCAACATCTGCCAGCCGATGATCCTCGGCTTCTATTACGGCGAGGGACTCAAGACCTATCGAACCCGGATGCGCTGCATTCCGGAGGCGGCCGACGGAATGAAAGAACGCGCCCGCGACGGAATGCGCTGGCTCGACGGCTTGCTGACGGGCGAGTGGATCGCGGGCGAATCGTTCACTGTCGCCGACCTCCACCTCTATGGCTTCATCGACGAAATGTCCGAGAAGGGGCAGTCGATCCCGGAGGAATGTGTCGCGCTGAAGGGCTGGATCGACCGCGTCGCAAGCCGCCCGGCGGCGGACATGAGCAAGTGGCGCTGGCATTCGGCCGAGCGGCCCGATGCCGAGCGGCCACAACCCGAGCGACGCGTCAGCACGTGACGGCGCCGCCGGCTAGCGCCTGCGCCCGCTTCCTTGCTCGCTGGACCATCGCCTCGAACCGCGGGAGACCGCGTAATCGCGCCCAGCTCGGGTCGTTACCCAGCAGCCGCAAATGGGGCAGGAGCGCGACCGCCTCGGCGAACGGCTCGAGCGCGTCGAGCGCGCCGTCGGTATCGCCGAGGCCGGCGGCCAGCGTCGCCGCGAGCCCGTAGCGCATCGCGAGGTTGCCCGGATCGACGTTGAGCGCCTTGCGGATCCACCGTCGCGCCCGGTCGCATTCGCCGAGCGCGGCGAAGCCCGCGGCCGCCGAGGCGAAGGCGGCGCCGTTGGCGGGATCGCAGATGATTGCCCGCTCGGCGCGAAACACCGCCATTTCCGCCGCGCGCGCCGCTCCGCCCGAATCGCCGGTCGCGCGATGGCAGCAGATCAGCATCGCCGGGCTGTGGTGGTCGATGCGCTCGGCGTCCGCCGCCTTCTCGAAATAAGGAATCGCATCACCCGGCGAGCCGCGGCGAAACAGGATCTGCGCCGCTTCGCGGTTCGCCTCCCAGGAGTCGGGCTTGAGCGCCAGCGCCAGCTCGACCGCGGCGTCGGCCGAGTCATCGTCGCCGTGCTCCTCGAACATCCGCGCGCGCACGCAGTGCGGCTCGGGAAGCCGCGCATCGAGCGTCATCGCCCGCTCCGCCGCGCTGACGGCATCCGGCCCCTCGCCCGTCCAGAACCGCAGCTCCGCGCTCGCCAGCGCGAGCAGCGCCCATGCGCTTGCGTAGTCCGGATCGAGCTCGACCGCCTCGCCGCACAGCCGCGCGATCTCTGCGTTGCGGCGGGCGTCGGCGGGCTCGCACTCGGCCCAATGTCCGCGCGCCCGCAGGTACAAATCGTAGGCGCGGGCGCTGCTCGTGCTGCGCTCGTTGATCGCGCTCGCTTCCTGCGGCAGCAGAGTCACTTGGAGCGCTTCGACGATCGCGTGCGAAATCTCTTCCTGGATTTCAAACACGTCGCTGAGCTCGCGGTCGTAGCGCTCGGCCCACAGGCTGCGCCCGCTCGAAGTCTCGGTCAGTTGCGCGGTCACCCTGAGGCGCGCGGCCGACTTGCGCACCGTCCCTTCCAGGACATGGCTGACCGCCAGCTCGGACGCGAGCCGCTGCATGTCGACCGTCTGCCCCTTGAGCGCGAAGCTCGCGTTGCGGCCGGCGACGGCCAGCGCCGACACCTTGCACAGGTCGGTGATGACGTCTTCGGTGATGCCGTCGCTGAAATATTCCTGCTCGGCATCCCCGCTCATGTTGACGAACGGAACGACGCAGATCGACGGCTGCGCGCGCGCCGCTTCGCGTGCGGCCACGCGCGTCGAGACCGACGGCTCCTCGGTCTCCGCGAGCTTCGAGTCGACCGTCTCGAGCAGGCGCTTGAAGGCTGCGGCGCCAGCCCGCCAGCCGACCATGTCGATCGTCTGGTACTGGCGAAAGCCGAGGGGCGGCCTGCACCCGTCGAGCGTCGTGGGAACGAGGCGGCTGCCTTCCAGCCCTTCCGCCGCCTCGTCTTGAACCCAATCCGATTCGATCGACGATTTCGACCACAGAACGATGACGGCTTCGGCACTGTCCAGAGCGGAGGCGATGTCGCGCGAGTAGCGCGAGCCGGCGCGGATGCGGCTGTCCCACCACACTTCGTGACCGGCACGCTCGAGCACGCCGGCGAACGCTTCCGCGGCGGCAACGTCCTCGCGCGCATAACTGACGAAAATCCGCGCCACGGCCCCTCCCACGGAACCGCGCATTGTGCTGCCGGCCAGGACTATGCGCAAGCGGACGGCGCGAGCGGCGCCTCGCCGGGCTGCTATTTCGCCGCGACCTGCTCCTTCGGTTTGCCGATGCTCGCGCCGCCGTCCTTCATGTCGAGCGCGGCGAGCGCCTTGCCGTCGCGGCCGTAGAGGTCCTTGTAGTCGACGATCCGCCCGCTGTTCAGCGCGGCGGCGCTGAAATAGACGATATAGACCGGCAGCGGCTTCACGAAGCTCGCCTGCACCGTCTTCTTGCCCGCGAGCGTCGTCTTGATCCGCTCCGGCGTCCACTCGCCGCCGTCGTCGCCGAGCAGCTCGGTCGCCAAATCGACGATGTGCTGCGTCCGGATGCAGCCGTGGCTGAGCGCGCGGACATTGTCGTTGAAGCGGCTGCGCGCGTTGGTGTCGTGGAGGTAGATCGCCTTCGAGTTGGGCATCACGAACTTCAGCTGGCCGAGCGCGTTCGTCGGCCCCGGCGGCTGCTGCCAGTAAAGCGTCTTCTTGCCATCGGCGCTCTTGATCGGCTTGAAGCCCTTCTTGCCCGCGACTTCCTTCTCGATGCTCTTCGGCACGTTCCAGGACGGATTGAGGATCACGCCGGTGGCGAGCGCGGAAAGCTGGGGCGTCGGGGTCGACTGCTTGCCGGCGATCGCCCGCTGCTTCCACCGGTTGACGCCGTTCTCGACCAGCGTCGCGTGGAAGCCGGGCACGTTGACGATGATATATTTGTCGCCGAGCTCGCGCGGCAGCCAGCGCCACCGCTCCATGTTGAGGCGGATTCGGTCGAGCTTGTCGGTGTCCTTGGCCGGAGTCATCGCCAGCGCCGTCTTGAGCGCGGCATATTGCGGGTGCGTCGGAAGCAGCCCGTTGAGCGCGTCCGCGATGCGGTGCTGCGCCAGCGCGCCGCGCAGCAGCGCGTCCTGCCTGGCGGCATCGAGGTCCTTGTCGACCACGAACCAATCGGTCCGCGCGGCCCTGGCGACATGGCCGAGCGCGAGGTCGGAGGAGACGCGGTTGAAGCGCTCGGTCGCCGCCTGCGACAGCGCCACCGGGTTGCCCGAGGCGATCGCGGCGCCGAGGCCGGCAGCGTCATAGTCGGCCGGGTCGAGGCCCTCGCGGCCGATCTGCTGGATGTAATAGACCAGGTCTTGCGCGCTGACCGGATCCCAGATCACCGGCGGCAGCGGCGGCGGCGCGACCTCGGCCGCCTCGGGCTGGTCGGGCGCGTAATCGGGGTCGTCGGCGTCGGGACGCGCCGGCTGAGCCGGTGCGGCAACGGGGGCCGGACGAACCGGCATAGCGACCGGCGCCCTGGCCGGGGCCGCCACAGGCGCGGCGCGGGGGGGCGCGGGGGCCGGGCCGGGCCGCGGCGCGGGCACGGCGGACGCCGCCGCGGCGGTCGAGGCAAGCAGGATCAGCGCGCTGAGGCGGACGCTGGACGTTAATCCCAAGCTGTTCATTTTAAATCCGAATACCCCCAATCGTCGGCGAATCCATAGCATGATCGGCGGCGCTTGCCAGTGACGCGCCAGCCACAGTCCGCGCCGATCCGCACATGGTGCGACAATCGCAAACCAAACCTTAAGGGAGGCTGGCTAGGATCGATCGTTCGGCAGGTGGGAGTCGCTGTTGAATGGCGTCCGGCTTTTCTCTCGACGGAAGCATGGTTCCGCGCTCCGAGCGGCGGACCATCGACGAGCGCGGCGAGGCGCGCCACCCGGCGGCGTCCGGCACGGCGATGCTCGACTATCGCGGCCGAAAGCACGTCGTGCGGCTGGTCAACGTCTCCAAATCCGGCGCGATGGTCATTTTCCCGCACGTGCCCAACATCGGCGAGCCGCTCAACTTGCACCTGCTTGACCGTGGACTTGTCACGGCACAGGTGATCTGGGTTAAGGATGGCCGCATCGGTGTGTCCTTCGCTACTCCGCTGGAGTAAGTCGCGGATGGAGATGAGCTTTTCGATGATCAAGGCGCGTATCGCCGAAGACCCAAGCGACCGCAGGCGCGCTTCGCGCATGCCCGTCGACCTCGACGCCAAGATGCGCGAGCTCGGCGCGAGCGGGGTCGAGGCGCGCGTGATCAATATCTCGGAATCGGGGTTCATGGCGATTTCCGAGGGCCATTTCGAGGTCGGCTCGCGGGTGTGGCTGATCCTGCCCGGGCGCGAGCGCGCCAACGCTTTGGTCAAGTGGACTGCCGGCGACAAGATCGGCGCCGAGTTCGCCGAGCCGATCTCGCTCGATGGCCTGAGCGCCTGAGCGCCTGAGCGGCCGCGTTCGCGCCGCTCGATTCACCGCGCGGCGAGGCTCAACCGGCGCGCCCCGGCATCCAGCCTTGCAACTCCCGTGCGCCTCGGTCGTTGGGCCGCCGCTAAAGGGAAGGATAGCGCCATGCCGAGCAGCGTGCTCACGAGCGAATTCCGCCGGCCCTATCAGCGGGGTTATCACGCGGTGTACCGCGAACATGAGGTCAACCATTGCCCGGGGTGCGGCCGCACCCAATGGCTGATCGGCCGCGTGTCGGCCGAATGCGCGTTCTGCGCGACCGCGCTGCCGCTGGCCGAGGCGAGCATGCGTTCGCACAACGGGCCGGTGATCATCCAGCACAAGAACCGCGACGCCCACGCCTGGGCGGCCTGATCCTTCGAGACGCCGCTTCGACTTCGCTCAGCGGCTCCTCAGGACGAGCGGGCAATATGATCTTTTCATCCGCTCATCCTGAGGAGGGACTGAGTAAGCGAAGCGATCGAAGGCCCGTCTCGAAGGACTACGCTTTCTTCCGCACCGGGACCTGGACGTTGCACAGGTCGACTCCGCCGGCTGGCCGGATGTAGAAATCGTCGTGACGGTTGGCGCGCACATGGAGATAGCGCGCGAAGCTTGGGCTCGCGCTGTCGAGATACTCATAGGCCGGCCGCTCGGCGGCGAGCATATCGCTTGCGAGCCGGATGCGCGCGACCGGCACATATTGTGCCTTGTCCTTGTAGAAGCCCAACGCCTCGGTGCCGCGCGGCAGGGAGCTCAGCCGGTCGATGCCGTCGACGACGCGGCCGACGACCGCGATCACGCGGTCGAGCTGGCGCGGCGCGTTGCCGATCACCGCGTAGAGCTCGCCGCCGGTGCCAGTGTCCGGCGACAGGTCGCGACCCACGCCGACCGAGCCGTAGCAATGGGCGAGGTTGGCCCAGCCGGCCTTGGAATCATACGCAATCGGCCAGCCATCGGCGAACCCCGCGCCCGGGGCATAGGCGTCGGGCGAGCCGAGCGGCGTCACCGACAACCCCTTGAGCGCGCGCGTATATTCCGCCGGGGGCTTGGGCGCGACTCCGGCCGGCCACGGCTTGCCGCTGTCGTTTAGGCCCCATTGCGCAACATAATTGTCCTGCACCCGATAGATTGTGGCGCCGTCCCAATAACCCGAACGGGCGAGCGCCTGGATATTGGCGACATGGACCGGCGCGAATTCGGGGGCGAGCTGGATGACCACGCGACCGCCGCCGGCGAGGTCCATCACGATCAACTTGTCGGGATCGATCGTCTTCCACGCGGCCGCGGGAGCGGCGGCGACGATGTCGGTCGGCGTCTGCAGCTTCTCGGGCGCCGGCGCCGCGCCGATCAACAATGCTGCGCTCAGAAGAAAATTCGGCTTCATCCCTGCAATGAACCAGATTCGTCATTCCCGCGAAAGCGGGAATCCCACTTTACTTGAAGACATCGGGACCCCCGCTTCCGCGGGGGTGACGGAATCCGGGCAGAAAGCTATCGCTCAGCCATGTACACCGCCACACTGATGCTGCTCGGCGCGGGCGAGCTCGGCCGCGAGTTCACCATCGCCGCCAAGCGCCTCGGCTGCCGGGTGATCGCGTGCGACCGCTACGCCAACGCGCCGGCGATGCAGATGGCCGACGCCTGCGAGGTGTTCCCGATGCTCGACGGCGCGGCGGTCAGGGCGGCGGTCGAAAAGCACAAGCCCGACGTCATCGTCCCCGAGATCGAGGCAATCGACACGGCGACACTGGCTGAGCTCGAGAAGGAGGGCTGGCACGTCGCCCCGTCCGCGAACGCCGTGCGGCTGACCTTCAACCGCGATGGCATCCGCGACTTCGCCGCGAAGCAGCTCGGTCTCGTCACGTCGAAATATCGCTTCGCCGAAAGCCGCGAGGAGGCGCAGGCCGCCGCCGAGGCGGTCGGCCTGCCGTGCGTGGTCAAGCCGGTGATGTCGAGCTCGGGCAAGGGACAGACGACCGCGAAGACCGTCGAGGAGCTGGGCGATGCGTGGGATTATGCCGTCGCCAACATGCGCGGCGACCGCCCGCGGGTGATCGTCGAGGAACTGATCGAATTCGACAGCGAGATCACCATGCTGACGGTCGCGACCAAGGACGGAGTCCTGTTGTGCCCACCGATCGGCCACAGGCAAGAGCTCGGCGACTATCGCGAGAGCTGGCAGCCGGCGGCGCTGTCCGAAGGCGCCTTGTTCTCCGCTCGGCACCAGGCGCGCAAGGTGGTCGAGGGCCTGGGCGGGCACGGCATTTTCGGCGTCGAATTCTTCATCCGCGGCGAGCAGGCGATCTTCTCCGAACTGAGCCCGCGCCCGCACGATACCGGGATGGTCACGCTGATCTCGCAATTCCCCAACGAGTTCGAGCTCCACCTGCGCGCGATCCTGGGGCTTCCGATCCCCTCGATCGAGCTGATCGGCCCGTCGGCGTCGGCGGTGATCCTGGCGAGCGAGGAGAGCGAGACGGTGGCCTATGACGGGATCGCCGATGCTCTGGCGGTGGGTGCGCCCGGGCGGCCGGTCGACCTCAGGATTTTCGCCAAGCCGAAGACTCTCAAGAACCGCCGCATGGGCATCGCCCTCGCGCGCGGCGAGACTGCCGAGGAGGCGACCGAACGCGCCGCGGCCGCAGCCGCGCGCGTCCGCGTTCGTTGTGGCTCCTGAGAGGAGAAGATGAGCGAATGCAAAGCCGCCTGACCATCGCGCTCGGAGCGCTGCTCGCGGCCGGCTGCGGACAGCAGCAGCCGGCGGCGACGAACACCACCAATCAGGTGATCAAGGTACGCAGCAACGAGCAGGACCAGCTGCACCGGCTCGACGCGCTCAATCTGGCGATCGCGCTCAAGCGCGCGATCTACGACGCGGGCTACAGCTGCAAGCGGATCACCGACGCGGGCTTCGTCGCCGAGTACAAGAATCTCGACATGTGGGTCGCGCGTTGCGTGTACGACAAAGGCAGCCCGCGCGACTGGGCGATCTTCGCCGGGCCGGACGGCAGCGCCCAGGTGCGCGATTGCAAGGACGTGCCCGGAACCGGGCTGCCCGAATGCGCGATCAGGCAGCGGCCGAAGGGCTCGTTCGGTCTCGGTGGATAAAGGCCGCTCGGAGCCGTCACGCGAGTGAATCGCGTGACGTCAGTCGGGCTCAGTTTCGCTGACCCGCTGGCCGGCTTTCGCCGTCTCTCGACGTAATCTCGATTTCGCGACGCGAAATCGCGCCTACGCTCGGCGGCTCAGCTGCGCGGGTTGCACTGGCGAGTTTCCTTATACTCGCCCTGCGCCGACATTTCCTTGACGGTCACGCAATTGCCCTGGCGCACTTCCTCGCGCCAGCTGCCGTCGGCGTTGGTCACGCGATTGCCCTTGGGCACGCGCTTGCCGTCCTTGATCTCGTAGCTCCAGCCGCGCGGCGTGTGCTGGGTCTGCGCATAAGCGACGCCGCCGACCGCCGTCGCGGCGACGAACGCCACGCCAAGCGCCAGCGCCGACCTGCTTAACCGAGACATTGCACGACTCCTCATGGCACCATTGATAGCAGGAAGCATCTGAACCTGCCCTGACGGCCAGCCGAGCGTTGGGCACGACGAACCGTTCGCCCACGCAAGGTGGCGATTAGCGCTGCTATTACAAGAGGTTCGCCCCGTCGAAGGCGAGCGCCGAAGCTTAGCCCTGCCTCGCCTTGAAGCGGCGGTTCGTCTTGTTGATGACGTAGGTGCGGCCGCGGCGACGGATCACTCGGCAGTCCCGGTGGCGGGACTTCAGCGACTTCAATGAATTGCGAATCTTCATGGCCGGGCGCCTGCCTCGTTAATCCTGGTTACGTTGTTGGAAAGGTCCGAAAACCGGCCGCTCACCTAGAGAGCGGGCCGGTCGAAGTCAAGCAGCGGGGGAGAGCGTGCGGCGCACCGCGTCGTGCCAGCCCGCCAGCAAATGCTCGCGCTCCTTTTGCTCCATGCGCGGCGCAAAGCGAGCGGACTCTCCAGCTTGTGGCAAGGCCTCGAGCCCGGCCCAGACCCCGGTCGCGAGCCCGGCGTGAAAGGCCGCGCCCAGCGCCGTCGCTTCGAGGTTGGCCGGCCGCTCGACCGGGACTTCGAGCATGTCGGCGAGAAACTGGCACAGCCAGTCGTTCGCCGTCATGCCGCCATCGACGCGAAGGGCGGCCGGCCGGACTGCTCCGTCGCCGACCATCGCATCGGTGAGGTCGCGGCTCTGGTAGGCCACCGCTTCGAGCGCGGCGCGCGCGAGGTGCGCGCCGGTCGCGCCGAGCGTCAGCCCGAAGATCGCGGCTCGCGCGTCCGCATCCCAATAAGGCGCGCCCATCCCGACGAAGGCCGGGACGAGATAAACGCCGTGGCTGTCGGGCACGCGCGTCGCCATGCTGTCGGTGTCGCTCGCGTCGGCGATCACCCCGAGGCCGTCGCGCAGCCATTTGACCGCGGCGCCGGCGACGAAGATCGCGCCTTCGAGCGCATAATGCGTCGTTTCGCCAAGCTGATACGCCGGTGTCGTCAGCAGGCGGTGGCTGGACTCGACTGCCTCGACGCCGGTGTTGAGCAGCATGAAGCAACCCGTGCCGTAGGTCGATTTGACCATCCCCGGTTCGAAGCAGCGCTGACCGAACAGCGCCGCCTGCTGGTCGCCCGCCATGCCGGCGATCGGGATCTGTCGGTCGAACAACCCCGGCGCGGTGACGCCGAACAGGCGGCTGTTGCCGTGCACTTCGGGAAGCAGCGCTTCGGGCACGCGCAGCAGCCGGCACAGCTCCGCGTCCCAGCGCCGCGCATGGATGTCGTAGAGCATCGTCCGCGAGGCATTGGTGATGTCGGTCGCATGCACCGCCCCGCCGGTCAGCCGCCACAACAGGAAGCTGTCGACGGTGCCGAAGGCGAGCTCGCCGCGCTCCGCTCGCTGGCGCACGCCGGCGACATGGTCGAGCATCCACGCGACCTTGGTCGCCGAGAAATAGGGGTCGAGCAGCAGGCCGGTCGTGCGCTGCACCAGCGGCTCGGCGCCCTCTTCTTTCAGCCGCGCGCACTGCTCGGCGGTGCGCCGGTCCTGCCACACGATCGCGCGATGGATCGGCTCGCCGGTCGCGCGGTCCCAGACGATGGATGTCTCGCGCTGGTTGGTGATGCCGAATGCCGCCACGCGCTCACAGGGCACGCCGCTGGCCGCAATCGCGTCGCGCGCCGTCTCGAGCGCGCCTTGCCATATCTCTTCCGGGTCGTGCTCGACCCACCCGCCCTGCGGGTAGTGCTGCTTCAGCTCGCGCTGAGCGCTGGCGATCGGCCGCGCCGAGGCGTCGAACAGGATCGCACGAGTCGAGGTCGTGCCCTGGTCGATCGCGAGGATATGGTCAGCCGCCACGGCCCGCGAGCTTGCGCTCCCATTCGAGCGCGTGGCCGACGATCGTGTCGATGTCGGCATATTCCGGGCGCCAGTCGAGCGCCTGCAGCAACCGGGCGTTCGCCGCCACCAGCTGCGCCGCGTCGCCGGCCCTCCGCCCCTCGACGATCCGCGGCACCGGCGAGCCGTTGGCGCGGTCGACGGCGTCGAGCACTTCCAGCACCGACAGGCCCCGGCCGTAGCCGCAGTTGACCACCAGGTCCTCGCCCGGATGCGCGATCAGCCATTCGAGAGCGGCGACATGCGCGGCGGCAAGGTCGCTGACGTGAATATAGTCGCGCACGCAGGTCCCGTCGGGCGTCGCATAATCGCTGCCATAGACCGCGATATGATCGCGTTTGCCGACCGCCGCCTCGACCGCGACCTTGATCAAGTGCGTCGAGCCCTTGCCGAGCTGGCCCGAGCGCCCCGCGGGGTCGGCCCCGGCGACGTTGAAATATCTCAGCGCGCCATAATTGAACGGATGCGCGGCCGACGCGTCGGCGAGCATCCGCTCGGTCATCAGCTTGGACGCGCCATAGGGGTTGATCGGCTGCCTGGGATCGTCCTCCTCGATCGGCACGCGCTCGGGCGAGCCGTACACCGCCGCGGTCGAGGAAAAGAGGATGTGCCTGACGCCCGCGTCCACGGCGGCGGCGATCAGCGCGTGGCTCGCGACCGTGTTGTTGCGATAATAATCGAGCGGCTTCTCGACCGATTCCGGCACCACGATCGAGCCGGCGAAGTGCATGATCGCCTGCGTGCCCTGATCGGCCAGCGCGCGCTCGACCAGCGCGCGGTCGGCGATCGACCCTTCGTAGAACGGCACGCCGTCGGGCACGACTTCGCGCGAGCCGTTCGACAGATCGTCGATCACCGCGACATCCCAGCCGGCGTCCCGAAGCGCGAGCACCGCATGGCTGCCGATATAGCCGGCGCCGCCGGTGACGAGGACTGGGAGCTTGGCCATGCGCCTCGCTAGCGAAGCCTCGGCCGGCGCGCCACCCGTCAGCGGCCCTCGCTCAGCCGGCGCGCAAGCAGCATCCCGCCGACGACGCAGCCGCCGAACAGCGCCCCTTCGAGCGCGCCGGTGACGATCTGGCTGACCGGCCCGAAGCCCGGCTCGCCGAACAGGGTGCCGAGCTGGCTGAGCCGCAGCCGCGAGCCCGGGAAGTGCTGCGCCAGCAGGTCGAGGCTGCCGCCCAGCATCCGCCCGCCGAGCAGGGGAATGATCGCGCCCGCGACGCCGCCCGCCAGCGCCGCCGTCGCCATCCCGCGCCGCAGCGAGGCCATCCGCGCCGCGAGCCACGCGCCGAGCCCCACCGCGCCGCCCAGCAGCACGCCCTCGAACGGCCCGGTGATGTCGCCGGGCGACCGCCCGACCAGCAAATCGAACGCGTCGAGGCCGATCAGCTTGACCAGCGCGCCGACGACGAGCCCGCCGAGCGCGCCGCCCGCGACGCTCCACTGCGCCCCGCGCCCGAAGCCCGGATCGGCGGCGGCGATGCCGAACGCCACGCCCGCCGCCCCGAGCAGCGCGATCACCGCCGAAATGAGCAGCAGCACCAGCAACATCGACAATGCGCCGCCGACCGGCTGGGCCGTCTGCGACGCGGCGATGAACCCATAGACCAGCCCGCCAAGGATGCCGGCGATGCTGCCGCCGATGACCCCGCCGGACGCCAGCACCGCGACCGGCCGCCAGCGCGTCGCATGCTTTACGACCGGCATCGTCTCGCCGCCCTCGACCGGGGCGATGAACCGGTAGCCGTGCTTGGGCACCGTTTCGATGAACCGCGGCCGCGCCGCGTCGTCGCCGAGCTGCCGGCGCAGCGTCCGAATGCATTGCGTCAGTGCCTCGTCGGTCACCGGCACGCCACGCCACACCTCGTCCATGAAGCGGTCCTTGGCGACCAGCCGGCCGGCCTCGCGCACCAGCAGCGCCAACGCGTCGAGGTAGCGCGCGTTGATCTCCACCGCGCGGCCGTCGCAGGTCAACCGCCGGTCGGCCGCATCGAGACAGAAACGGTCGAAGCGAAAGCGCGCGTGATCCATGTTTTTCAGCAATGCCCCGGCCGTTCACGTCGACGCGCGATGGGTAAGCCGCATCGGCGACAGGAGGCAAGGCAATGCGTTGGACGGTTTGCCTGATCGGCGGCGGCGCACTATCAGCGCCGCCACATACAACCGCAGCGCAAGCAAAGGTCCCATGGCACTCATCATCTCGAGCGCGTTCGACGCCGGCAACATTCGCGTCGTCAGCCAAAGCGGCGATTCCGCCGACCTGGAGATCGTCCACGATCACATGTCGGATTTCTACCAGTGGTTCTATTTCCGCATCGCCGGCGCGGCGGGGCGCGAAGTGACGCTGCGCATCACCAATTGCGCGGGTTCGGCCTATCCCAACGGCTGGCCCGACTACAAAGGCGTGATGAGCCTCGACCGCGAGCAATGGATCCGCATCCAGGACACAAGCTACGCCGACGGCGTGCTGACGATGACGCTGACCCCGCCGCAGGATCCGGTATGGATCGCCTATTTCGCGCCTTATTCGATGGAGCGCCACCACGACCTCGTCACCACCATCGCCGGCCTTCCCGGCGTCGGCTACCGCTCGCTCGGCAAGAGCCTCGACGGCCAGGACATGGACTGCCTGACGATCGGCGAGGGACCGCTGAACGTCTGGCTCTACGCTCGCCAGCACCCGGGCGAATCGATGGCCGAATGGTGGATGGAAGGCGCGCTCGACAAGCTCACAGACGAGGACGATCCCGTGGCCCGCGTGCTGCGCAAGGAATGCACCTTCCGCGTCGTCCCCAACATGAACCCCGACGGCTCGCGCCGCGGGCATTTGCGGACCAACGCCGTCGGCGCCAACCTCAACCGCGAGTGGCACGCCCCGACCGCCGAGCGCAGCCCCGAAGTGCTGTGCGTGCGCAACGCGATGGACGAGACCGGAGTCGACTTCGCCATGGACGTCCACGGCGACGAAGCTATCCCGGCCAACTTCCTCGCCGGCTTCGAGGGCATCCCCTCGTTCACCGAGCGCCAGCAGAAATTGTTCGAACGGTTCGGCGAAACGCTCGAGCGCCTGTCGCCCGACTTCCAGCGCACCCAGGGCTACGAAATCCCCGCGCCGGGCGAGGCGAACATGAGCATGTCCACGACCCAGCTCGCCGAGCGCTACGGCTGCGTGTCCATGACCCTCGAAATGCCGTTCAAGGACAATTTCGACCTGCCCGACGAAGTCTACGGCTGGTCGCCCGAGCGCTCGAAATATCTGGCTTTCGCGTGCCTCGATTCGCTCCACGCGCTCCTGCCCGAGCTCAAGGCCGCGAAGACCGAACGCGCCAAAGCCGCCAAGCAGACCGAGCCCGCTTGATGCCCATCCTGGTCTTGCTGCGGCACGGCCAGTCGCAGTGGAACCTCGAGAATCGTTTCACCGGCTGGTGGGACGTCGATTTGAGCGACAAGGGCATCGGCGAAGCCCGCGCCGCCGGCGTGCTGCTGCGCGACCAGGGCTTCGATTTCGATTGCTGCTTCACCAGCGTGCTGACCCGCGCGATCCGAACGCTGCACCTGGTGCTGCACGAGATGGACCGGCTGTGGCTTCCGGTGACCAAGGACTGGCGGCTGAACGAACGCCATTACGGCGGGCTGACGGGCCTCAACAAGCAGGAAATGATCGACAAGGTCGGCGCGGAACAGGTCAAAATCTGGCGCCGCTCCTACGACATTCCGCCCCCGCCGCTG
>DASTID010000153.1:0-3199 GCA_035717905.1 Sphingomicrobium sp.
GGTAGGGGCCGACCATGCTGCTCGCCATCGACGCCGGGAATACGAACATCGTTTTCGCCCTGCTCGACGGCGGCGAGATCAAGGCGCGCTGGCGAATCGCCGCCGACCCCCGCAGGACGGCCGACGAATATGCGGTCTGGCTTCACCAGCTGCTCCAGCTCGAAGGTCATTCGAAGGCCGACGTCAGAGCTGCAATCATCGGCACCGTGGTCCCGCGCGCACTCCACAATCTTGAGGTTCTCGCGACGAAATATTTCGGCGTGAAGCCGCTCGTCGCCGGTCAGGGCAGTGCCGCCTGGCCGATCGCTCTCGACGTCGATGAGCCGCAGAATGTCGGCGCCGATCGCGCGCTCAACGCCATCGCCGCGCACGCCCGACACCCGGGCGAGCTGATTGTCGTCGACTTCGGGACCGCAACGACCTTCGACGTCGTCGATTCGAGCGGAGCTTATAAGGGCGGCGTCATCGCCCCGGGGATCAACCTGTCGCTCGACGCGCTGGTCAGTGCCGCCGCGAAGCTTCCGCGGATCGCGATCGAAGCGCCGACGGACAATCTCTCCGTCATCGGCCGAACGACCGGAAGCCAGATGCTCATCGGCATCTACTGGGGCTATATCGCGATGATGGAGGGTCTGGTCGAGCGGATGAAGGCGGAGCTTGGTATTCCTGTCACCATCATTGCGACCGGCGGCCTCGCAAGCCTGTTCGACAAGCACACCGACTTGTTCGACGTCATTGAACCCGACTTGACCATCCAGGGGTTGGGCCTGTTGTACGGCATGGCGGTGCACGGTCCCAAATGATTCCAGGCGAAGAGCTATTGTTCGTCGCGCTCGGCGGTTCGGGCGAGATCGGCATGAACGTCAATCTCTACGGCTGCCGCGGCCAGTGGATCATGGTCGATCTCGGACTGACCTTCGCCGATACCGCCTATCCTGGCATCGACCTCATCCTTCCCGACCTCGAGTTCATCGAGCATCAGCAGGAACGCCTCGCCGGAATCGTCCTCACTCACGGCCACGAGGACCATATCGGCGCTCTGCCCTATCTCGCCGAGGAGCTCAAAAGCCCGCTTTACGCTACCCCGTTCACTGCGGGGCTAATCGCCGGCAAGCTCGAGGAGGAAGGGCTGACCGGCGCGGTCAGGCTCAACATCGTCGAGCGCGGCGGGACGATCGAGCTCGGCCCTTTCCGGATCAGCTTCGTCGCGCTGTCGCATTCGATCCCCGAAGGCAATGGCGTTCTGATCGAGACGCCGTTCGGCAACGTGTTCCATACCGGCGACTGGAAGATCGACGAGACGCCGGTGATCGGCGAGGCGCCGAGCACCGAGGTGCTGACGCGGATCGGCGACGAGGGCGTGCTCGCGCTGGTGTGCGACTCGACCAACGTCTTCCAGGACAAGCCGTCGGGCTCGGAGGAGAGCGTCCACGCCGGCCTGCTCGCGCAGGTGCAAGGGGCGAGCGGACGCGTGCTGGTCACCACCTTCGCGTCCAACGCCGCGCGGCTGCAGACCATCGGCCGCGTCGCGCGCGAAGCGAACCGCCAGCTGTGCATCGCCGGGCGCTCGCTCGAGCGCATCCTCAGGGTCGCGCAGGCGACCGGCTATCTCGAGGATTTTCCGCCGCCAATCGGCTTCGACGAGGCGATGCGGCTGCCCAAAAGCGAGGTGCTGGTCATCGCCACCGGCGGGCAGGGTGAGCCGCGCGCCGCGCTCGGCCGGATCGCGGCCGGCAATCACGAGCTCAAGCTGGGCCAAGGCGACACCGTGATCTTCTCGTCGCGGATCATCCCCGGCAACGAGGTCGCGATCGGCCGGATCATGAACCAGCTCTCCGACCTCGGCGTGACCATCGTCACCGAGCGCCAGGCGCACGTCCATGTCTCCGGCCACCCCGGACGGCCCGAGCTGATTCAGATGTACGAATGGGTGCGGCCGAAGATCGTGGTTCCGGTCCACGGCGAGGCGCGGCACCTTGCCGAGCAGGCGCGGGTCGCGCTTGCGCACGGAGTTCCCGAAGCGATCGTTCAGAAGAACGGCGATGTGGTCCGCCTCGCGCCGGGCGAGCCGAAAAAGGTCGACGAGGTTCGCGTCGGTCAGCTGGTGCTCGACGGCGATGTGATCCTTCCCGCCAACGGCTCGACGATCAACGAGCGGCGGCGGATGGGTTATGGCGGGTTGATCACGGTCGCGGTGCCGGTCGGCCAGGATGGCACGCTCGCCGGCACGCCTCTGGTCAGGCCATTCGGGGTTCCCGTCGAGGAGGACCGTGACGATTTCATCGCCGACGCGACCGACGCCGCGGCGCGGGCGTTCAGCCCCGGCGCGGACGAGGACAAGATGCGCGAAGCGGTGCGCCTCGCGGTGCGGCGCTGCGCGACCCTGTGGACGGGCAAGAAGCCGGTGGTCGAGGTGATGCTGCTCCAAGTCGCGGCATGAAGCTGACCTCGGTCATCGCCATCTACTTCCTGTTCTTCGCGGCGACCGCGTTCGTGCTGCTGCCGTTCGGCGTCCGGACCACCGAGGAGATCGGGGGCGAGAAGGTCCCGGGCCAGGCCGAGAGCGCCCCGCACGAGTTCAACGTCAAGCGGCACTTCCTGAAGGCGGCGCTGGTCGCGGCGCTGCTGTTCGCGATCTATTACGCCAACTGGACGTTCGGCTGGCTCACGACCAGCGACTTAGACTTCTACCACTAGCGCCGCTTCTCGATCGCCTGGGCAAGCGCCGCATAGAGCTTGCCCATGTCCGAGGACATCAGCGTCACCGCGATCATCCCCCCGTCGCGCTCGGCTAGGACCCGGCGAAGCATCGCCTCGAAATCGTGGACGTAGCGGTTGACCGAGCGTTGGAACTCGACGTCGGCGTCATAATGCGCCGCGATCCCGCGCGTCTCGCTCCCGTCCATCAGGCGTACCGCGCGGCGCGTGAAGATGCCGCGGTTGCCCTTGACGTAGGCGGCCCACGCCTTGTCGTCGACTTCGTCGGACAGGATCTTGCCGACGTCGATCGCCGCCGAGTGCATCGAGTCGATCAGCAGCGACACGCGGCGGGCGAACGCTTCGCTGTCCTTCTCGCGCTGCTCGGTGCCGGTCTGCTCGATATGCTGCTCGAGCGCCGCGGCGCTCTGGCCGAGCGTCAGCATCTGCTGGGTCAGCCGGTCCGACGCTGACCGTGCCGACTCGACCGCCCGCGCGGCCG
>DASTID010000154.1:0-11798 GCA_035717905.1 Sphingomicrobium sp.
GCCGGCGTGCGGTCGGTCTCGGTGGCGGCGAGCGGCATCTTCACCGGCAGCGCGGCCGTAGCGCTGGTGCGCGGCCTGGCCTTGTCGGGCGCGCTCGAGAGCTATGAGCTGAGCTTCGAGAGCGGCGAGCGGATGCGCGGCGAGTTCCTGGTCACGCGGCTCGAATATGCCGGGGATTTCAACGGCGAGCGCAATTATACGCTCGCGCTCGAAAGCTCGGGCGAGGTCGTGCCGCTGTGAGCCAAGCAAATTGCCGTCGCGGCGAAGCGAGCATCGACATCGGCGGTGAGCGGCTGCTGCTTCGGCCGAGCTTCACGGCGCTGGTCGCCGCCGAGGAAGAGCTTGGCTCGCTGTTCGGCCTGGTGGAGCGAGCGGCGGAGGGCGAGCTTCGGCTCCAGGAGATCGTCGCCTTGTTCGATCATCTGTCGCGCGGACGGCCGCCGGCGATCACGCGCGAGCGGATCGGCGAGGCGGTGGTCGAGAAGGGACTGGTGGGCATTTCGCCGACGCTGAAGCTGGTGCTGTCGCAGGTGCTGCAGGGGCGGTGACACACCCCTCACCCGGCGCTTCGCGCCACCCTCTCCCCGGCGGGGAGAGGGATTGTTTCGGCGATTGCGCGGAGCGACTGTGCGGCGCCGCGAGCCTGTTGCTCGGCTGGCGGCCGGACGAATTCTGGAGCGCGACGCCGGCCGAGCTGGCGACGGCGCTCAAGGCGCCGGACTGCGAAGCGCCGGACCAGGCCACGATCGAGGAACTGCGGGCGCGCTTCCCGGACGAGTGAAAGTCGGATTCATGGATGAAGAAATCGAGCGGCTGGTGGTCAGCGTGCGCGCCGACACGGCGGGGTTCGCGCGCGACGTGGCGGCGATGCGCGGCGAGCTGGAAGGGCCGCTGGTCGCGGGCGCCGGACGGGCAGGGCGGATGATCGACAATGCGCTGGCGCGGGCGATCACCACCGGCAAGCTCGGGTTCGACGATTTGAAGCGGGTCGCGCTGTCGGCGATGGCGCAGATCGCGCAGGCGTCGCTGCGGTCGCTGTTCAGCGGCTCGGGTTCGGGCGGGACGGGTCTCGGTGCCGGCTTGCTGAGCGGGTTGGGGACCGTGGTCGCCTCGGTGCTGGGGGCGCCCGGACGCGCGACCGGCGGGCCGGTCAGCGGCGGGCGCGGCTATCTGGTCGGCGAGCGCGGGCCGGAGCTGTTCGTGCCCTCGGGAAGCGGGCGGATCGAGCGGCTGGCGCCGGCGGCCCGCGACGTCCGCGTGTCGATCGCGGTGCAGACGCCGAGGCCCGCCGACCCGCAGCTGCTCGGGCAATCGAGCCGGCAATTGGCGCGCGCGATCCGCTCGGCGCTGGCGGAGCCGCGATGAACCTGTGGTTCACCCAGGCCGACGCGCCGATCGTCACGACGCACGTCAAGCGCTTCGACCCGCTGCACTGGACGGTCGACTTCCCCCGCGGAACGGTGGCGAGCGTGGTGACGACGGCGGACGGGCACGGGCTGTCGGTCGAAGCCGAATTCCTGCGCGAAGGCGATCTCGTCGGGCTGATCTGGGAGAGCGAGGACCGGCACGCGCATCCGGCGCACGCGCGCGAGACCAGCCGCGATTATTCGAGATGCGTGCTCAGCTTTAACTGGGAGTCGAGCGGGGTGATCGCGCTCGACGCGGTCAACGGACCGACACTGACGATCGAGGGACGCGACGCGGCGGGCAACGCGCGGTTCTGGCTGGTGCGTCTGTGGAACTATGCGAGCGGCACGCCGACCAGCGCCGAGGTGACGCTCGACTTCGACGCGCTCGACGGCGGGTTCGCGCTTCCCGCCGACGCGGACCGGGTCGACCCACGCGACATCGACCGGATGTTCATCAGCCTCGTCGCACCAGGCTATGTTGAAGAGTCTGAAGTGCTGTTCGCCGCGCCCGTGCGCGGCAGCGCGACGGTCACGAACATCCGCTGCGACGGCTCGGCAAGCGTGCTGTCGCTCAAGGACGCGGTCGCGCCCGAGCACGGGCTGAGGATCGCGACCGCCTATGACGACCTCTACAACCTGCCGCCCGAGCGGGTGGTGCAGTCCGTCGAGCGCCTCGGCTACCGCGGCGTGATCAGCCATTATGTCGGGATGAGCCATTATTTCGCGCTCGACGGCTCGGCGAAGCTGGACAGCGCGAGGACGCTCAACGCCGCGGCGCTGGCCTGGCACCGCGATTTCGCGCGGGCGGCGAAGGCGCACGGATACGCCCTGATCTGGTCGATCTCCTACGAGATCCTCGACATGTTCTGTCCGGAAGCGTGGAAGCAGCGGAGCTTCGACGGCGCGCCGGCGCTGACCGGCTGGGACCCGCCGTCGAGCCTGGTGTCGCCGGCCAATGGGGAAGCGATCGCTTTCCTTTGCCGCGTGGCCGAGGAGCTGGTCGCGGTCGCGAGCGAGGCGGGCCTCGACCCGCAGGTCCAGATCGGCGAGCCGTGGTGGTGGGTCAATCCGGGCGGGTCGATCTGCCTCTACGACGATGCGGCCAGAGCGGCGTTCGGCGGCAATCCGGTGGAAATCGGCGACGTCCGCGCGCCGCTGGCGCCGGCGCAGCTCGCGCTGCTCGACCAGGCCGGGGCTCTGCTCGCGCAATCGACGGCGACGATCGCGGCGGCGGTCAAGCAGGCATCGCCCGGCGCGACGACGCTCGCGCTGGTCTATCTGCCGACGGTCCTCGATCCGGCGGCGCCCGGGCTGAAGCGCGCCAACCTGCCGGCGGCGTGGGCGCGGCCGGCGTTCGACGTGCTGCAGACCGAAGATTACGAATGGGTGACGGCCGGGCGGACCCGCCCGCGGCAGGAGGCCCGCGCCGAGATCGACGCGCGGCTCGGCTATCCGGCGAGCGAGCAGCATTATTTCTCGGGCTTCGTCGCGACCGCCGAAGACCGCCAGCAATGGCGGGCGATCGTCGATGCCGCGCTCGAGGCGCAAGAGCGCGGTTGCGCCGACGTGTTCCTGTGGGCGCTGCCGCAGGTGCTGCGCGACGGCTTGACCGTGTTTGGCAAGGAGCGGGAAGTGACTCCATTCGACGACGTGCTGTTTCCGATCGAAATCGGCGCCGACGCGACCGTCGCGCCCGGATTTTCGACCAACGTCGTGACCAGCGCGAGCGGGTTCGAGGCGCGCAACGCCAACTGGTCGCAAGCGCGCCTGCGGTTCGACCCGGGACCGGGCATTCGCGGCGATGCCGAGCTCGAGACATTGATCGCCTTCTTCCGCGCGAGACGCGGGCCCGCGGTCGCATTCCGCTTTCGCGACCCCTACGACAACAGTTCGAACGGGATGACAAGCGAACCGACCGCGACCGACCAGCTGCTCGGAACGGGAAACGGGGCAAACGACAGCTTCGCGCTGGTCAAAAGCTACGGGACCGGAGAACGACGGCGCATAACCCGACCGATTGCCGGCACGGTGACGGTGGCCGTCGCTGGGGCCGAGCTGGCGACCGGCTGGACCTTGGGCGACAAGGGCATGATCCAGCTCGATGCGCCGCCCGCCGCCGGCGCCGAAGTGACGGCGGGATTCCTGTTCGACACGCCCGTGCGGTTCGCCGACGACAGCCTCGCGATCAATCGCGCGACGTTCCTCGCCGGCGAGGCCGCGAGCGTGCCGCTGATCGAAGTGCGCGAGACGTGACGCGATGAGCATAGTCGATGGCGAACTCACCTCGATCGCCTTGTGCTGGACGCTCGAGCGCTCGGACGGCGCGGGCATCGCGCTGACCAGCCACGACGAGCGCCTTCTGGTGCAAGGCAGCGCGCACGAACCGACCCCGGGAATCGCACCGGCGTCGGTGACCCGCGCGCTCGGCCTGGAGCCGCAGTCGGGCGAGGTCGCCGGCGCGCTGAGCGCCGACGCCCTCGAATCCGACGATCTTGCGCTCGGCCGCTGGGACGGCGCGCGAGCGAGGCTCACCGCGGTCGACTGGCAGGACAATGCCTCGGACGCGATTCCATTGCTCGCCGGTGAAATTGGCACCGTCGCGCTGCGCGGCGACAGCTTCTCCGCAGACTTGCGCGGCGCGGCGACCAAATTGCAGCTACCCGCCTGTCCGGCAACATCCGCCGAGTGCCGCGCGGAGCTGGGCGACAAGCGCTGCCGCGTCGACCTTGCCGCGCGAACCAGCAGCTTCACCGTCGTGAGCGCGATCGATGGCGACCTCACGCTGGATGGCGCGGCCGACGACAAATTCCTGCTCGGCCGGCTGCGTTACCTGGGCGGCGCCAATTGCGGACTGACTACGGTTGTTATCGGCGTCGATGGCAACATCGTGAGCGTTCGCGACCTGCCGCGCGCGCCGATCGAGCCCGGCTGCCGCATCGCCTTGCGCGAAGGCTGCGACAAGCGGTTCGACACTTGCGTGACGAGGTTCGACAATGCCGTGAACTTCCGGGGCGAGCCGCACTTGCCCGGTAGCGACCTGCTGACGCGCTACCCGGGGGTCTAGCAGGCATGGCGATCGACTTTGCCGCGCGAGCGCGCGCACTCATCGGCACGCGCTTCCGGCCGCAGGGACGCGACCAAGCCGGACTCGACTGCATTGGGCTGGTGGCGGCCGTGTACGACGTGCCGGTCAGCGGGATTCCCCGCGCCTACCGTCTTCGGGGCGATCACCGGACGGAGCTGGAACAGGGCCTGGCGCCGTTCTTCCGGCGGCTCAGCCCCGCGAAGATGCGCAGCGGGGACATCATGCTGCTGAAGGTCCGCGAGGATCAGGTGCACCTTGCGGTCCGCTCGCCCGCCGGATTCATCCACGCCCACGCGGGGATCGGCCGGGTGGTCGAGACTCCGGGCCAGCCCGAATGGCCTTTGCTTGGCGCGTACCGCAGGCGAACGAAAGAACGGAGCGGCTGAGCCGTGGCGACATTGGTATTGAGCACGGTCGGAACGGTGCTCGGCGGACCCGTCGGGGGCGCGATCGGCGCACTGATCGGTCAAGCAATCGACCAGGAGATTTTCGGGCGCCGCGGTCCGCGCGTCGGCGATCTCGGCGTCCAGACGTCGAGCTATGGGACGCACGTCCCGCGTGTCTATGGAACGATGCGGATCGCCGGCAGCGTCATCTGGGCAACCGATCTCGTCCAAAGCGCGGCCACCAGCGGCGCGAAGGGACAGCCGGACACGACCTACAGCTACGCAGTTTCGTTCGCGGTCGCGCTCGCATCCCGTCCGCTGATGTCGGTCAAGCGCATCTGGGCCGACGGCAAGCTGATCCGCGACGAGGACGAGGTGTTCAAGGTGCCGACCACCTTTCGCTTCTACGATGGCGGCGAGGACCAGGAGATCGACGCGCTGGTCGGCTCGATCGAGGGGATCGCGAATACTCCGGCCTATCGCGGCCTGGCGCTGGCGGTGTTTGAGAACCTCGAGCTTGCGGAGTTCGGTAACCGGATCCCGTTCCTGACCTTCGAGGTATCCGCGGACGAAGTCCCGCCCTCCGTCGAATTGATCCTCGGCGACGCAACCGCCGGGCTGATCGCGTGCAGCGCGCCGCGGACGGTGGTCGGCTACGCCGCCTACGGGCGGACGCTCAAATCCGGGATCGAATCGCTGGTCGACAGCTTCGCCGTCGAACTGGTCGACGACGGAGCGCGCTTGAGGTCGCCGGGAAGCAGTGCGGCGGTGGTGGTCTCCGACGAGGAGCTGGGCAGCTCGGCAGACGCCGGCGAGCAATACCGGATCGAGCGCGAGCAACGGCCGATCGCGCAGCTCCCCGCGCACGTGCGTGTCGCTTATTACGACCCCGCGCGGGACTACCAGACAGGCGAAGCGCGCGCGAGCGCCGGCGACATTTATGGCAGCGACGAGCAGGTCGAACTCGCCGCGGTGATGGATGCCGGGCAGGGCAAATCGCTTGCCCAGCAGCTGCTTGCCCGGCGGTGGGCGAACCGCGACAAGCTGACCGTCCGGCTTCCGCCCAAATATCTTGCGCTCGAGCCGGGCGCGCGCGTCGAGCTTGCGTTGACGCCGCCTCGTTGGGTGGTCGAGCGGTGCACGGTCGATCGCTTCGGGGTGGTCGTGGAGCTCACGCCTTCGTGGCTGCCGCTAGTCGCGGTTGCCGGCGGGAGCGGCCGGGTGATCCAGGGCAGCGCCGTCGGCATGCAGGATGCTCAGCTCGCGCTGATCGACGCGCCCGACGTGTTCGAGCCGACGACCCAGCCAACCTTCCTGCTCGCCGCATCGTCGCAGAGCGCCGGCTGGAAAAGCATCCGGGTCGACGTCGCCGCCGGCACTCAAACGCTGAGCTGCCGAACCGCGGCGCGCAAAACCGTCCTCGGTTCCGCCTTGTCGGTGTTGTCAGCCGGCAACGCGCATCTGCTCGACAGCGTCGCAAGCGTCGATGTCGAGCTCATCGATCACGAGCAATGGCTCACGAGTTGCGACGACGAGGCACTCGTCGGTGGCGGCAATCTCGCGATCCTCGGCGGCGAGCTGATCCAGTTCGGCGACGCGCTGCCGCTCGGCGCCGGGCGTTTCAGGCTCGGTCGCCTGGTGCGCGGCCGGGGAGGGACCGAATGGGCAATGACCGAGCATGGTCCGGGCGAGCCATTCGCGCTGATCGAGCGGGACGCGCTGCAACCGGTCGCGCTTCCGGCCTGGCTGATCGGCTCGAGCCTCGGCGCAACACTATCCGGTCCGGCGAACGGCGCGTCCGCGAGCATCGCCGCGTTTGCGGGCGAGTCCTGCCGTCCGCTGTCGCCGGTTCGGCTGCAATCGGCGATCACGTCGGCGGGGGCGCTCGAGCTGGCCTGGACGCGGCGCAGCCGGCGGGGCTGGGCATGGATCGATCAAGTGGATGCGCCGCTCGGCGAAACGCGCGAGCAATATCGGATCACCGTCGAAGGGACGCTCGGATCGCTCGAGCTCACCTCCGACCAGCCGACCGCGGTCATCGCCGCGGCGGACCTCGTGCAAGTCGGCAGCGGGCCGGCGACGATCGAGGTACGTCAGATCGGCGATCTCGGCGCCTCGCGGCCGGCGACCTCGACCATTACGATCAGTTAGGAGACAAGGATGACCGGTTCACCGAGGCTTGGCCTTCCGTTTCTCAGCGCCGGCCAGGCCCAGAAGGAATTGTTTCACAACGAGGCCTTGCAGCTGCTAGATTTCGCCGTCGGAGCGGCGGTCGAGGAATTGCCACGGGCGGCCGCGCCCGAAACGCCGGCGGAAGGGGCGTGCTACCTGATCGCCCCGGGCGCGACCGGCGAATGGGCCGGCCGCGATGGCGCGCTTGCCGGCTATTCGGGCGGCGGATGGCGCTACCTGGCGCCGCTCGAGGGAATGGCCGTTTACGTCCGTTCGGAGGAGGTCGTCGCGACCTTCCGCTCGGGCGCGTGGGAAGTCGGCGCCCTGCGCGGTTCCGCCTTGCTCCTCGGCGGGCAGCAGGTCGTAGGCACCCGCGGGGCCGCGATCGCGGCGCCAGCCGGGGGCGCGACGGTCGATGCCGAGGCGCGGACCGCGATCGGGCTGATCCTTGCCGCGATGCGCAGCCACGGATTGATCGAATCATAGAAAAGGCAGACGCTCCAACAGCTTAACTCAAGTAGTCAGTCGCACTGAGGCTTTTCGGCAACAGAGCATGCAATTCGCCACCTTGCGCGGCAACCGGCGCTCTCATAATGTGTTCCAGCGGTTCAATATTAGAACGCATTTGAAAGGGGACACATATGCGCAAGCTGGCCATTGCGGTGGCGCTCGCGTCGACGATGCTGGCCACGCCAGCAGTCGCTCGCAACAATTCGGGTTACGTTGGCATCGAAGCCGGCGGCATGATCGTCGAAAACTTCGACGCTGATTACGATTCCGCCCGGATTTCGATCAACGAGGGAATCGAGGTCCAGCACAAGGTCGGCTATGACGTCGACCTCGTCGGCGGATACGATTTCGGGCCGTTCCGCGTCGAGGGCGAAGTTGCGTACAAGCATGCGTCGCTCGACGAAGTTGGTTTCGACGACCAGCTCGAGAATCAGCAGCTTGGCGGATTCTTCGACGGCGACGGAAACGTTCACGCGCTCTCCGGGATGATCAACGGCCTCGTTGACTTCGGTGACGATGACGGCTGGACCGGCTACATCGGCGCCGGCGTCGGCATCGCCAGCGTCAAGTACAGCATCGACGTCGACGATCCGCTCCTGGGCAGTCCGGGACCCGGCATCCCCGGCGACCTGGCGCTGAGCGAGTTCCCGCTGCACGACAGCGACAGCGGCTTTGCCTATCAGCTGATCGCGGGCGTTCGCGTTCCGGTCAGCCAGAACATCGACGTCGGCCTGAAGTATCGGCTGTTCACGACCAAGAAGCTGAAGTTCAGCGATGTCGGTGACGAAGCTTTCGACATCAGCGGCAAATGGCGCACGCACAGCCTGCTGCTGAGCCTGATCTACAACTTCGCGGCTCCGCCGCCGCCTCCGCCGCCTCCGCCGCCTCCGCCGCCGCCTCCGCCGCCGCCGCCGGCGACGCAGACCTGCCCGGACGGTTCGGTGATCCTGGCGACGGACGTGTGCCCGGCACCGCCGCCTCCGCCTCCGCCGCCGCCTCCGGCGCCAGAGCGCGGCTAAGCACGGCTGCTGAAACGAAGACCGGCCCGAGCGAAAGCTCGGGCCGGTTTTTCTTTGTCCGACGATTGCGAGCGGGCGCTTGCCTGAGCGTCCCACCAGGCGGGACGCTATTCCGCGAAGCTAGCGGCTCGCCATATATCCGGTCGGGGGCGCCTTGTCCCAGCCGTAGACGTCGGGAAGGTAGCTCAGCTTGCCGTCGCGAACCTGGGCGGTGATGTAGGTCAAATAGATCGGCGTGCCCCTGGGCAGCTGGACCCGGGTTTCCGCGTCGGAGCCCGGAGACACCGGATCATGGCCGAGCAGCCAGCGGCCGAGCCGCTTCGCATCCTCGACGCGCACGCAGCCGTTGCTGAGGTTGCGGTTGGCCTTGGCGAAGTGGGTCTTCACCGGCGTGTCGTGGAGATAGATGTCCTGCGGGTTGGGGAAGGGAAATTTGAGAATCCCCATCGAATTCAGCGGGCCCGGGTCCTGGCGCACCTTGAGGTGAAGCTTGCCGGCCGCCGCCGCCTTCCAGTCGACCGACTTGGGATCGACGACGTTCGCATTTTCGCTCCACGCGTCGATCACATGATAGCCATGCGACTTGAGATAGCTCGCGCCGAGATGGATCGCGTTGGGCGCGATGGTCTTGCGAACCAAGTGGTCGGGCGCGTGCCAGTAGGGATTGTAGGTGATGTAGTACATCACGCTGGCGATCAGCGGCGTCGGCAGCTGCTCGGTCCCGGTGATCACCTTCATGGAATCGATCGCGCGGCCGTTCTCGTACAAAGTCAGCATCGAAGAGCCGGAGTCGACCAGCAGGAAGCGGCCGGACGCGGGAAGCGAACGCACCCGATCGAGGTTCGCAAGCAGCCGCGGGTCCGGCGTCAGATTGCCGCTCGCCTGGGCCTGCGCCCAGGCCGTGTCGCGCAGCTGCGCGTAAATCGGGTTCACGCTCGAGGTTGCCGTCAGATAGGCGTCGAGCGACGGCGCGGCAGCGGCGGTCAACAGGATCTGGTCGGCGCGCGAGCCCTGCGGCTGGAGCACCGGATAGGCATAGAGCATGCCCGCGGTCGGCTTCTTGATCGCCTGGACATATTCAACCCATGCCGTCGACAGCGCGCGCTCCGCCGCGGCGACCGAGACAGGATTGCCATCCTGCGCCTGCGCAACCGCGGCCTGCACCTGCTGCGCAAGCTGCGGACCCTGGGGCACGCCATCGAACGGCGCGCGCTGCAGAATGGTGGCCAGCTTCTGGACCGCAGGGTCGGCGACGCCGCCGCGAAACCAGATGCTCTGTGCGCTCCAGGTGTCGTAGAAGGAGCCGACCGCGGCGGCCGCCGGGACGGCGGCACTGCGCGCGGCCGTGCTACCCGTCGCTCCGGACGCGGGCGCACCGAGCAGCAGGGCGGACGTGCACGTTCCCACAGCCGCCGCCAGCAATCTCGCTCTGCTTCTCGTCACGATTGATCCCCCTTCAGCTCAGCCCGTTACCAATATCTACAGACGCTTATCGACGATCCAACCTGCATTGGCGATGAACTTGCCCCGACGTCGCCGGACCGTGGCGCTCGTGCGACAAATGTGGTTTCGAGCGCGCACGGTATCGCGCGCGAGCGGGCGAGCCTTGAGTTCCGGCGTCCGGGACGGCTAGGCGCGGCCGACGGCGCCTCACGACGAGCGCGCCCCGGCAGAGGATTTGAGGAATGAACATCGACGGAAGCGCGGCGGTCGTCACCGGAGGAGCGTCGGGCCTGGGCGAGGCGACCGCGCGCGAGCTGGCGCGGCGCGGGGCGAAAGTGGCGCTGTTCGATCGCGACGCCGAGCGCGGGGCCACGGTCGCGGCGGACATCGGCGGCATCTTCTGCGAGGTCGACGTGACGTCCGACGACAAGGTCGCGGCCGCCTTCGCCAAGGCGCGCGAGGCCCATGGCCAGGAGCGGATCCTGGTCAATTGCGCCGGCGTCGCCAACGCCGCGAAGACGGTCGGCCGCGACAAGGAGACCAAGGCCGCCAAGCGCTACCCGATGCAGCAGTTCGAGCTGGCGATTCAGATCAACCTGATCGGCACGTTCCGGTGCATCGCGCACAGCGCCTACGGGATGGTCGATCTCGATCCGCGCGACGACGGCGAAAAGGGCGTGATCATCAACACTGCGTCGGTCGCAGCGGAGGACGGCCAGATCGGCCAGGCGGCCTATTCCGCTTCCAAGGGCGGAGTGCTGGCGATGACGCTGCCGATCGCGCGCGACCTGATGAACGAAGGCGTGCGCGTGAACACCATCCTGCCCGGGGTGTTCAAGACCCCGATGGTGGCGATGATGCCCGAGAACGTTCAGGACGCGCTGGGAGCGCAGGTTCCGTTTCCGAAGCGGCTCGGCCGCGCCGAGGAATATGCTGCGCTCGCCTGCTTCCTCATCGAGACGCGCTACATGAACGCGGCGGCGGTGCGCCTCGACGGCGGAATCCGGATGGCGCCGCGTTGAGCACCGACTACGGCCGCCTCGTCGACGAGCTCGCCGAGGCGGCGCGCGACGCGGGCGAAGCGATCCTGACGATCGTCCGGCGCGGCTTCGAAGTCGAGCAAAAGGGCGATTCGTCGCCGGTGACGGAAGCCGACCGCGCCGCCGAGCTGGTGATCCTCGCCGCGCTGGCCCGCGCCGCGCCCGGAGTTCCGGTCATTGCCGAGGAGGAGGTCGCGGCCGGGCGAATTCCGGCCCACGACGACACCTTCTTCCTGGTCGACCCGCTCGACGGAACCAAGGAATTCATCCGCGGCGGCGACGATTATACGGTCAACATCGGGCTGATCGAACGCGGCGCGCCCAGGCTCGGTGTCGTGTTCGCGCCGGCGACGGGCCGCGTGTATGCCGGCTGGACCGGCGGCCAGGCCTGGCTTGACGAAGGCAACGGCAAGCAGGCCATCCGCACCCGCGCGCGCGGCGAAGAAGTGACCGCCGTGGCCTCCAAGTCGCATCTCAACCAGGCGACCATCGATTACCTCGAGGCGGCCGTCGGCGCGTGCGTTTATGTCGCGGTCGGCTCCTCGCTAAAGTTCTGCATCGTCGCCGAAGGCAAGGCGGATATCTACCCGCGCCTCGCGCCGACCAGCGAGTGGGACACCGCCGCCGGCCATGCGCTGCTGCTGGCCGCGGGAGGCGTGGTCGACGGCCCGGGCGGCGGCCCGCTGCAATATGGCAAGACCGCGTTCCTGAACCGGGCGTTCGTGGCCACCGCG
>DASTID010000155.1:0-13386 GCA_035717905.1 Sphingomicrobium sp.
CGGCGATCCGCTGACCCTGGTCGCCGGCGGCCGATCGGCGCCGCTGCTGCCGATCGGCGGCGACCTGTTCCGCACCACGCATCCGGCGTTCCGCGCCTTCACCCTGAAGGTCGAGCGCACCAATCGCGCGATCACCGGCGCGAGCTGGGGCCCGAACAGCTATTTGCGGGCCGGAACGGTGGGCACGCTGCCGCGCTCCGACCCGGCGCTCGCGCGGCTCGCCGGGCGCTACGTCAACGACAGCCCGTGGTGGGGCATTTTCACCCTCGTCGAGCGCGGCGGGCGCCTGTGGCTCGGGACCGAGACGCCGATGGCGCCGATCTCGGGCAACCTCTGGCGCATCGGCAGCGAGAGCTGGTCGCCCGAGCGCGGCGAATTCGCGAACTTCATCGACGGCCGGCCGCAGACCTTCATCCTCTCGGGCAATGTGTTCGCCCGCCAGGACGTCTGAGCCGCCGACCAGCAGCCTAGCCGCCGCTTCGCGCCGCCGCTAAGGGGCCGCGCATGGACGTCCTCGAAGCTCCCCGCATCACGCCCGAAATGGTCGCCGAGCACGGTCTCAGCGACGACGAATTTGCGCGAATCCTCAAAAGCCTAGGGCGCGAGCCGAACCTCGTCGAGCTCGGCATCTTCTCGGTCATGTGGTCGGAGCATTGCAGCTACAAGAGCTCGCGCGTCCACCTGAAGAAGCTGCCCACGTCCGCGCCATGGGTGATCCAGGGACCGGGCGAGAACGCCGGCGTGATCGACATCGGCGACGGCGACGCCGCGATCTTCAAGATGGAGAGCCACAACCACCCGTCCTACATCGAGCCCTACCAGGGCGCGGCGACGGGCGTCGGCGGGATCCTGCGCGACGTGTTCACTATGGGCGCGCGGCCGGTCGCCAATCTAAACGCGCTGCGCTTCGGCTCGCCCGATCACCCCAAGACGCGTCACTTGGTCGCGGGCGTGGTCGCGGGGATCGGCGGCTACGGCAATTGCGTCGGAGTTCCGACGGTCGGCGGCGAGGTCAATTTCGACCCGGCCTATGACGGCAACATCCTGGTCAACGCCATGACGGTCGGCGTCGCCAGGACCGACAAGATCTTCTACTCGGCGGCGACCGGCATCGGGAACCCGATCGTCTACGTCGGCTCCAAGACCGGCCGCGACGGCATCCACGGCGCGACCAGGGCCAGCGCCGACTTCGGCGAGGACAGCGAGGAGAAGCGCCCGACGGTCCAGGTCGGCGATCCCTTCACCGAGAAGCTGCTGATCGAGGCGTGCCTCGAGCTGATGGCCACCGATGCGATCGTCGCGATCCAGGACATGGGCGCCGCGGGCCTCACCAGCTCGTCGGTCGAGATGGCGTCGAAGGGCGGCGCGGGAATCCGGCTCGACATGAACAAGGTGCCGTGCCGCGAAGAGGGCATGACGCCCTACGAAATGATGCTCTCCGAGAGCCAGGAGCGCATGCTGATGGTGCTGAAGCCCGGCCGCGAGGCCGAGGCCGAGGCGATCTTCCGCAAGTGGGAGCTCGACTTCGCGGTGATCGGCGAAGTGACCGACACGGGCAACATGGTGCTGGAGTTCGACGGGGAGGTGGTGTGCGACATCCCGCTCGGCCCGCTCGCCGACGAGGCGCCCTGCTACGAGCGGCCCTACGCCATCCCCAAGCCGCCGGAGCCGCTGACCGACATTCCCGAGAGCAGCGACATCGCCGCGGACCTGCTCAAGCTCATGGCCTCGCCCAACCTCGCGAGCCGGCGCTGGATCTGGCAGCAGTACGACCAGTCGGTCGGCGCCGACACGGTGCAGCGCCCCGGCGGCGACGCCGCGGTAGTGCGGGTGCACGGCAGCAAAAAAGCGCTGGCGATCACCACCGACTGCACGCCGCGCTATTGCTATGCGGACCCGGTCGAAGGCGGGAAGCAGGCGGTCGCCGAGGCCTATCGCAACCTCTGCGCGGTCGGCGCGAAGCCGCTCGCGATCACCAACTGCCTCAATTTCGGCAACCCCCAGCGCCCGGAGATCATGGGCCAGTTCGTCGGCTGCGTCGAAGGCATGGCCGAAGCCTGCCGCGCGCTCGACTTCCCAGTCGTGAGCGGCAACGTCAGCCTCTACAACGAGACCAAGAACGAGGACGGGTCGAGCCTCGCGATCCTGCCAACGCCGGCCATCGGGGGTGTCGGGTTGCTCGAGGGTTGGGAGACGTCAGCGACGATCGGCTTCAAGGCCGAAGGCGAAGCGCTGCTCCTGCTTGGCCACTCCACCGGTCATGTGGGCCAGTCTCTATGGCTCGAAGTCTGTCACGGGCGCCGCGAGGGCGCGCCTCCGCCGGTCGACTTGCCCGTGGAACGGCGCCTCGGCGAGCTTTTGCGCCCGCTGATCAGCGAAGGCATCGTCACCGCGGCGCACGATATATCGGATGGCGGCGCCCTGGTCGCGATCGCCGAGATGGCTCTTGCCGGAGGCCGAGGCGTCGAAGTCGGGCTTCCCAACGTGGCGAATCCTGCCGCAATCCTGTTCGGCGAGGATCAGGGCCGCGCACTGGTGACGACGGCTGACCCCGAGGCCGTGATCTCTGCCGCGACATCCGCCAACGTTTTCGCCGCGCCAATTGGAGTCACGGGCGGCGACCGGGTCGCCGGGCCCGGGTTTAGGGTCCCGCTCGCCGACCTCCGGGCCGCGCACGAGGGCTTCTTCCCGAAACTGATGGGCAGCGAGCTGACGCCGGAGTTCTAACCCTGCACCACTCAGCTGCGCTGGGCGGTCCCTATCCCCGCTCTCGCGACGACAGGGACGAGCTGGGATCTTGACGGCGACACTCTTTCGCTCCTCCCTGTTGCGCCGCGATGGGCGCAGGGTGGAGCGAGGAATGACCGCCGGCTATTCCGGGACGCCGCTGGCGAAGAAGCTGTCGCTCAAGGACGGCATGCGGCTTTGGCGGCACCGGATGCCCGAGAGCGTAGGCGAGGAGATTGCGGCCGAAGGGCTGCGGCT
The DNA here is from genome assembly GCA_035717905.1 of Sphingomicrobium sp. Lineage (GTDB taxonomy): Bacteria > Pseudomonadota > Alphaproteobacteria > Sphingomonadales > Sphingomonadaceae > Sphingomicrobium. The sequence continues at coordinate 2,986 of DASTID010000155.1, forward strand.
GGAGCTGCTCGATGCTCCCGAGCCGCCGATCGACGCAGCGCACGTCTTCGTCACCGAACGGCGGGAGCTAGAAGCGAGGCTGCACCAACTGATGCCGCTGCTCGCCCCCTCCGGCTTCATTTGGGTCAGCTGGCCGAAGAAGGCTTCGAAGGTGCAAACCGACATTACCGAAGACGTGATCCGCGACGTCTGCCTGCCGATGGGGCTGGTCGACGTGAAGGTGTGCGCGGTGGACGAGACCTGGTCGGGGCTCAAGCTGATGAAGCGCCGGACTAGAAGATAGTTGCGAATAAGTCGCATTAGCGCTATATGCCCGCCCGTGATCGTCTGTTCCTGCAATGTCATCCGCGAGGATGAAATCCGCGAGGCGGCGCGCAAGGGCGCGCGCACGCCGGAAGCCGCTTATGCGTCGCTCGGCTGCGAGCCGCTGTGTGGCTGCTGCCTCGATTATGCGCAGGAGCTGATCGACGAGGAGCGCCCCAAGCGCCCTCGCCTCCGCGTCGTCGCCTAATCCGCCCCTGCATTTGCAGGGGAGGGGGACCGCCCGAAGGGCGGTGAAGGGGCCCTTGACCCCCGTGCCCTGACGGCGCATCCGCCTCCCCGCGACGCGGAGGTGAGAATGAAGGGCGACCCCAAGGTCATCGAGCTGCTCAACGAAGCGCTCAAGGCCGAGCTGACCGCGATCAACCAATATTGGCTGCACTACCGCCTGCTCGACAATTGGGGCGTCAAGAAGCTCGCCGAGTTCGAGCGCCAGGAATCGATCGACGAGATGAAGCACGCGGATCGCTTCGCGGAGCGCATCCTGTTCCTCGACGGCCTGCCAAACTTCCAGGCGCTCGGCCGCCTGCGGATCGGCGAGAATGTCGAGGAGATCCTCAAGGCCGATCTCGAGGCGGAGCTGGAGGCAGTGGCGATGTACCGCGAGGGCGCGCGCTATTGCGAAAGTGTCAACGACTTCATCAGCCGCGACCTGTTCACCGATGTCCTCAAGACCGAGGAGCATCATGTCGACATGCTCGAAACCCAGTTCGAGATGATCGCCCGGATGGGGTTGGAAAACTTTGTGCAGCTTCAGTCCGAAGCCGCCGAGGCGGAAGCCTAGATCCGCCCAAACCCCTGGTTGTTGACCTTGCGCCCGAAGCCGGTCGGGCCGGCTGGGCCGCGGGTCATCAGCGGGTTGGTTTCCTTGTCGAACAGCTCGACCGTCGCGTCGAACAGCCGGCGAAGCTCGACCACGTGCGCGACCAGCTCGTCGGGGAAGCGGTGGGTCTCGACGCACAGCCGGGCAGTCGATTCGATCAGCTCGGCGACCTTGGCCAGCGGCTCGGCGCCGAGCTGGCGCGATTCGCCCTTGATGGTGTGCGCGGGGATCACCAGCGCGGTGGTGTTCTCCTCGCGCATCGCCTGCTCGATCTGCGCGATCGACTTGGCGCCGTCCTCGCGGAAATAGCCGAGAATGCGGATGAAGCCCGGGCCGAGCTCGGTCCGGCTCTTCTCGAAGTGCGCCCAATCGACGATGGTCGGCTGCTCTTCGTTCACGTTCCAATCCTGGTCCCGATCACCTCGGGATGTGGTCCCACTGTGAACGGGGTAGCGCCGAAACGGTAAACGTCTCCTTATCGCCGGGCGGAATCGAACGGGTTGCGTCGGGCGCGGAAGTCGAGGCGGAGCGGGATCGGCCCGAGCTTGAGGTCGCGCCGCAGCGCGTTGAGCAGATAGCGCCGATAGCTTTCGGGAAGCTCGTCGGTGCGGTTGCCGAACACGACGAATGCCGGCGGGCGGCTTTTGACCTGGGTGATGTAGCGCAGCTTGATGCGCTGCCCCTTGGGCGCCGGCGGCGGGTTGGCCTCGACGGCCGATTCGAACCAGCGGTTGAGCTCGCCGGTGGGGACGCGCCGGCTCCACGCGTCGCGCAGGTCGAAGGCGACGCCGAGGATGGTGTCGACGCCCTTGCCGGTCTTGGCCGAAACGGTGAGCAGCGGCACGTCGCGCAGCTGCGACAGCCCCTCGGCCAGCGCCGCCTTGATGCCATTGAACAAGGATGAGGCGTGCTCCGCCACGTCCCATTTGTTGACCGCGAGGATCAGCGCGCGCCCTTCCTCGATCACCTCGCTGGCGATCCTGAGGTCCTGCGATTCAAGCCCCCGACTGGCATCCAGGAGCAGCACGACCACTTCGGCATGGTCGATCGCGCGCCTGGTGTCTGCGCTCGACAGGCGCTCGAGCTTGTCCTCGACCTTGGCGCGCTTGCGCAGGCCCGCGGTGTCGACCAGCCGCACCGCGCGCCCGTTCCACGCCCAGTCGAGGGTGATGCTGTCGCGGGTGATCCCGGCCTCGGGCCCGGTGATCATCCGCTCCGCGCCGACCATGCGGTTGACGAGGGTCGACTTGCCGGCGTTGGGGCGGCCGACGATCGCCAGCTTCAGGGGGCCGCTATTGTCGGGGACATTCCCCGAAGGGACAGTCCCTTCTTCTTCAGGGACTGTCCGTTCGGGTTCGACGTGGGGCCGCAGCGCCTCGAACAGATCGGCGACGCCCTCGCCATGCTCGGCGCTGAACGGGATCGGGTCGCCGAGGCCGAGCCGGTAAGCGTCGAGAACGCCGGCTTCGCCCGAGCGGCCTTCCGCCTTGTTCGCGACCAGGATCACCGGCGTGCTTTCCGCCCGCAGCCAGCGCCCGATCTCGGCGTCGAGCGGAGTGACGCCCTCGCGCGCGTCGATCAGGAACAGGGCCGCGTCCGCGTCGCGCACCGCCGCCTCGGTCTGCCGGCGCATTCGGCCTGGAAGCGTCGCCGGGTCCTCGTCCTCGAACCCGGCGGTGTCGATCAGCCGGAAATCGAGGCCGAGCAGCTTCGCCTCGCCCTCGCGTCGGTCGCGGGTCACGCCCGGCCGGTCGTCGACCAGCGCCAGGCGCTTGCCCACCAGCCGGTTGAACAGGGTGGACTTGCCGACATTGGGTCGGCCGACGATGGCGACGGTCGCGAGCGGCATGGGCGGTCGCCTAAACGAAGACCTTCGTCATTGCGAGGAGCCGGAGGCGACGCGGCAATCCAGTCAGCGCGGCTGGATTGCTTCGCAGCGCTCGCAATCTCGACTAGCGGAACGCGTGCAGGACGGCGTCGTCGTCGTAGATGTAGAGCGTCGAGTTGGCGACGACCGGCGGGAGGCTGATGCCGGCCTTGATCTGCCTTTGCCGCTGGAACGAGCCGGTGGTCGGATCGACGTTGATGATCACGCCGTTCGAGCCGGTGACGATCAGGCGCCCGCCGGCGAGCACCGGTCCCGAATAGTCGATCTGCCCTTTCTTCGACTTCTGATGCTCGAACTGCGGCAGCTGGTTGATCCACCGGATGTGGCCGTTCTGCCGGTAGATGCAGAGAAGCTTCGCCTCGGACGTGACGACGAACACCCAGTCGCCCGCAACCCACGGCGTGGCGATGCCGGCGATATTGAGCTCCCACATCCGCTGGCCGGTGGTGATGTCGAGCGCGACCATGCGCCCGCCCTGGCCGACGGCGATCACCTGCCCGTTGTCGATCACCGGGTCGGCGTCGATATCCGAGAGCGACGACACGCTGGTCTGGATGCTGGTCCGCTGCAGCGTGTCCTGCCACACTTGGCGGCCGTTCTCATAGCGGTAGGCGTTGAGCTCGCCCGACGAGAAGCCGGCGACGACCGTGCCCTGGCCGACCGCCGGCGAGGCCGAGCCGAACACGCCCGCGATCTCGAGCGAGGCGGGCTGCGACCAGTTGAGCGAGCCGTCGGTTTGCTTGAGCGAGTAAATCTGATTGTCCTGGCTCATCACATAGACGGCGCCGTTCGACACCGTCGGCGCGCCGCGCAACGGTCCGCCCGGCCGGACCTGCCACACGATCCCGCCGGTGCCGGCGTCGAGCGCGGACACATAGCCGAGCCCGTTGGTCGCGTAGATGCGGCCGTCGTCGAAGGAAATCCCGCCGCCGTAGAGCGCGCCCTCGTTGCCCTTGATGTCCGGAGTCTGGCTGGCCCAGACGAGGCCGCCATTGCGCGCATCGAACGCGCGCACGGTGGCGAGCGTATCGATGGTGTACACCCGCTCCCCGACCACGATCGGCGCCGCGCCGAGCCGCGCCGTCAGGCTGTTGCCGCGGCCTGCCTTGACCGCGAACGCTTCCGACAGCGACGCGCCGAGCGCGAGATGGCCCATCGATTTGGCGGCATTGCCGCCCGGCTGCGCCCATTGCGTGTTCGCGCTCTGCGCCGGCAGGGTCATCGGCAAGGCGAGGGTCGCCGGATCGACCTGAACGTCGCCCTCGTTGGTCAGGACCGCGACCCGCTCGCCGAGCACCGGGGTCTTGGGCTTGCCTTTGCCCTTCAAGATGCTGCAGCCGCCCGCCGCGAGCGCGGCGGCAATCATCACGGCAATCCGAAATTGCTTATGCTTGATCATCGTCAGTCCTATTGAGCCGGCGCGGGCATTGCGCTGCTGGCATCGACGCCGAGAGTGCTAGCGATCTGAACCGAGCGGGCGCGGAGCGCGTCCGGGACGTTCTTGTCCTTGGCGATGGCCGCATAGAGCCGCCCCGCCTCTTCCTTCTTGCCCTGCTTGATCAGCGCCACGGCGGTCATCTCGCCGGCGCTTCCGAACCACGGCTCGCCGGGCTTGGCGAGCGGCCGCAGCCGGGCGATCACGTCCTCGGGCTTGAGGCTGTCGAATTCGAGCGCGGTTTGCCGGATCAGCGCAAGATCGCGGAACGGCTTGGCGAGATCCTCGTCGGTCGCGATCTCGCGATATTTCGCGGTCGCCAGCTTGAGGTCCTTCTGCTCGATCGCCAGCGCCGCGCGAGTGAACAGCGCGGTTGCCCGGACCGCGCTCGACCCCGTCTCGGCCAGCTGGTCGAGCCGCTGCGGCGCCTTGTCGGCCTGGCTGGAACCGATCTGCTTGTAAATGTCGGCGAGCTGCTCGACCTGATGCTGGCTTTGCTGGCGCTGGTGATATTGCCAGTAGATCCAACCGCCGCTGCCGGCGAGGAACAGAATGACCGCGGCGATCAGCCAGCCGCCGTAATTCCTGGCGAAATCGCGAAGCTGGTCGCGGCGCAGATTCTCATCGACCTCGCGCACGAAGGTGTCGGTGATATCCGGGGGTTGCGCCAAATCTGCCTCAACAAGAGAGTGGATGAGCTGCCGGAGGCTCCCTTCCCCACCGCAGATGAACGGAAGCTGGCGGCGCTTCGTCTAGCGGCTGCGGGCCGAAACGCAAATGCTTAGGGCTTCGTCCGATAGGTCTGGTCGGAAGTCGGAAAGGCGCGCGCGCGCACCTCTGCGGCATAGCTCGCCGCGGCGTCGCCGATGCGCGACGCGAGGTCGTCGTAGCGTTTCACGAAGCGCGGCGTGCGTTCGAACATGCCAAGCATGTCGTCGATCACCAGCACCTGGCCGTCGCACTCCGCCGATGCGCCGATGCCGATGACCGGCGCCCCGACGCTCCGCGCCACCTTGGTCGCGATCTGCTCCAGCACGCCCTCGACGACGATAGAGAAGGCGCCGGCGTCCGCGACCGCCTTCGCGTCGGCGACGATCTTGTCCGCCTCGCGCTGCTCGCGGCCGCGCGCGCCATAGCCGCCGAGCACGTTCACCGCCTGCGGCGTGAGCCCGACGTGGCCGATGACCGGAATTCCGCGCCGGGTCAGGAACTGGATCGTCGGCGCCATCGCTTCGCCGCCCTCGAGCTTGACCGCCGCGCAGCCGGTTTCCTTCATCACATGCGAGGCCGACGCAAAGGCCTGCTCGGGCGACGCCTCGTAGCTCCCGAACGGCATGTCAACGCCGACCAAGGCGTGCCAGCTTCCGCGCACCACCGCCGCGCCGTGCGCGCACATCATGTCGATCGTCACCGGGATGGTCGACGGCAAACCGTAGATGACCTGGCCGAGGCTGTCGCCGACGAGCAGCATGTCGCAGTGCGGGTCGAGCAACTGCGCCATGCGCATCGTGTAGGCGGTGAGCATGACGATCGGCTGCTCGGTCTTGCCGTCGACCTTGCGGGCGCGGATCGACGGCGCCGTCATGCGCTTGCCCGGGACCGGCGAAGGAGTCGCCCGGCTGGTCGAGGTGTCGATGGTGAAGGTCGACATGGCGCGGCTTCTAGCGGCCCGCCGTAGCGCCCGCCAGTGGCCCGCCGTTACGAGCCCGCAACGGCAGGAACTTCATTGTACCGCGCGCGTCGAGCCGGCAAGTGCGCGGACATGCCTCCGCGTGGAATTGAGTGAGGTTCACATGATCGATCGCCATCTCGCCGGCGATGTCGCGCTTGCCGTTCTGTTGGCGGTGCCGACGCTCTCGCTATCCAAGCCCCAGCCGACGGTTGCTCACGACAACCCGACGGCCGCGGCCGCGGTAGCCAAGATCGCCGCCGTCGAGCGCACGCCCGAGCGGCGCTTCGGCGCCCGCGGCTGAGCTCAGCGCAGCCAGCCGCGCTGGCGCGAGTGGCGCGCGAACCAGAAAATCGTCCAGGTGATCGCCGCGACGACGATCACCACGGCGAGATCGCCGGCCGACGCCGTCTCGCGCAGCGGCTCGACGACGAGCAGCCCGGCCAGCATCACCAGCACTGCGACCAGCGAGATCCCGATCAGGAGCTCGGCGAGCTTGCGGCGCATGACGAGCAGGATCGTTCCCGCCAGCCCGACCCACACGGCGACCGCGTTCGCCCCGGTGACCCAGGCCGGCGTCGCGGCCCTGGCGGCCTGCTGATCGAGCGGCAGCGTCGCCGGGTCCGCCAGCACGCTCATCAAATACATGACGCAGCCGAGCGCCATGAACAGCAGCGAAGCCACGGCCGCGGCCGTGAACCAGCCGGCGATCGGCCGCGGCGCATATTGGTCGTCCATCCATTCCCCCTTGTTGCTATTTGGCGGTTCCCAGCCGCTCTTCCCACTCGGCCCCCTGGGCCAGCGAAATCGAATCGAGCGCGGTCGTGCTCTGGTCGCGCAGGATCGCGAACGCGCGGCGGATCGCGCAGGTCGCCTCGTCGTGACAATCCCCGCAGGGCGCATAAAAATTGACGCTTGCGCAGGAGACGAGGGCGATCGGCCCTTCCATCGAGCGGACGATCTCGCCGAAGGAAATCTGCTCGGGCGCGCGCGCCAGCCGGTAGCCGCCCTTGGGCCCGCGCGCGCTCTTCACCAGCCCGGCCTTCTTCAAGTCGAGCATGATCAGCTCGAGATATTTGGGCGGCACGCGCTGCGTCTCGGCGATGCGGCTCAACTGGACCGGCGCTCCGCCCTGCTCTTCGGCGAGGAACAGCAGCGAGCGCAGCGCATAGCGGGTCTTTTGCGCGATCATGCGCGGCCGAGCCTAGCGCTCCGCAGTGGCGTGGAAAAGGCCGGGCCGACTCTGCTCACCGCGCGCTCAGGCCGACGACCAGCATCGCCAGGAACACCAGCAGCCCGCAGCTTCGGTTGGAGCGGAACAGGCGCAGCGCCAGATCGCCATCGGCCGGATCGGCGCGCAGCGCCTGGTCGGCGAGGTGGAGCGCGGCGGGGACCAGGGCGACCAGCGCCAGCCAGTCGGGCCGCACCGTCCAGATCGCCGCGCCCCACAGCAGCAGCGCAGCTAGATAGAAAATGGCGATGCCGAGAGGCGCTTTGTCGCCGAGGCGGCGCGCCGAGGATTTGACCCCGACCAGCGCGTCATCCTCCTTGTCCTGGATCGCATAGAGCGTGTCGTAGCCGACGACCCAGGCGATGCTTCCGAACCACAACAGCAGCGGCGTCCAGCCGATGCTGCCGGTGACGGCCGGCCAGCCGACCAGCGCGCCCCACGAGAAGACTAGGCCGAGCCACGCCTGCGGCCACCAGGTGATTCGCTTCATGAACGGGTAAGCCGCGACCGGCGCGATGCTGGCCAGCGCGACAATCGCGGCGAGGGAATTGAGCTGAAGCAGGACAAGCAGTCCAATCGCGCAGAGCAAGCCGATCAGCAGCCACGCCGAGCGCAACGACACGCGCCCGCTGGCCAGCGGGCGCAGCCGCGTGCGCTCGACCCGCGCGTCGAGGTCGCGATCGACGATATCGTTGTAGACGCACCCCGCGCTGCGCATCGCGAACGCGCCGAGCGCCAGCCACAGGAACAGGTCCCAGCGGCCGCCGACCGCCGCCAGCGCGACGCTCCAGGCGCATGGCCAGTAGAGCAGCCAGCTGCCGATCGGCCTGTCGAGCCGCATCAACGACGCAAACGGCCTCAGCCGCGGCGGCAGCGCGCCGAGGAACCCGCGCCGCTCGCTGTCGGGGACGATGTCCATGCTCGAGACCACGGCGCTCGACCTAGCTCGTCATCTGGACAGCCGCTAGGCTGCCGAAAATGGGGGCGTGAATGTTCAGGATGTTGAAGCTGAAACCGCCGCACGGCTGGAACGCGGTCGCCTGGGAGCTGGGAATCGTCGCGGTCGGCGTCCTGGTCGCGCTCGGCGCCCAGCAATTGGCCGACAACCTCAATTCGCGCGCCCAGGCGCGCAAGGCGACGGCGGCGATGCGAGCCGAGCTTGCCGACCATTACGCCTTCTCGGTCGAGTGGCGAGTCACCACTCCATGCCTGATCGCACAGATCGATCGGCTGCAGGATCGGCTGATGCGCAGCGGCGATCGGCTCGACCCGGCGCCGGTGTTCAACGAGCCGGGCATCCCCGCCTTCGTGCTGCGCATCCCGACCAAGGACTATGACAGCAGCGCCTGGCACGCGGCGATCGCGGACGGCGTGACGGCCTATCTTGCGCCCGACCAGCGCACCGAGCTCAGCCAGCATTATCAGCAGGCCGCAGGCATGGCAGAGTTGACCACGCGCAACGGCACGTCATCCGAGCAGGTGTTCAGCCTGTCGCGGGCCATCCCGCTCGACCCAGCAGTGCGATTCAGCCTGATGCAATCGCTCGACGAGCTACGCGGGCGGGTCCATTACATGGACCTCGTCTCCGGACAGCTGATCGACCACATCACGCGTCTCGACATGGTTCCCGAGCCCGGCGTCGCGGCGCACCTGCTGGAAACCAGCGGGACCCGCTTGTTCTGCGCGCAGCACGGATTGCCGATGCGCAGCCTGCGCGATGCCGACAAAGCGATCCCCTACCAATATTCGCCGCTCGATCCCGGCCGCGCCGAGAGGAAGTGAAGCTCTGATGGGCAAATCGGGACCGGACGCGTGACATCGGGAGTGCTGATCGCGCCGATTGAGGAGGTCCTCGCGGATCCGCGCTACTTTCCCGTTTTGCTGGACCTCGACGGCGACCGGCTGCTGTTCGTCGAAACCACGCGGGAATTGCTCGCGTCGGCGCCGTTCGTCGACGGTCGCAGCCCGATCGCCGACGGGTCCGCAATCGAAGTCCGCTTGTCCGAGGCCCTCGCCGCATCATGGGCGAGGCCCGCGCCCCCCGACCGCTACATTTTCCATGTTGCATACTGCGGGTCGACATTGCTCGCGACGCTGCTCGATTGCCCGAGCCGGAGCTTCGCCCTGCGCGAGCCGAACATCCTGGTCGATCTCGCCAACGCCAAGGCGAGGTTCCCGGAGAACCGCACCGATCCGCCGCTTACCCTCGCCCGCGCACTGCTTCGTCGCCGCTGGCAGGCGGCGGAGCCGGCGTTGTGCAAGCCGTCCAACTGGGCCAACAATCTCGTCCCGGAGCTCACCGCCGACCCCGCACGCATTCGTCCCCTGTTCCTGGCAACGGACCAGCGGACATATCTCCGCGCGGTCATGCGCGGCGGTCGCGACCGCATCGAATCGGTGCTTCGGACCGCGGAACATTTGCTCGAAGACGCCGCCGACCGGGACCCGCTTTGGGCGGCCGCGACTGCCCGGCCGGCCGACGCAACCGAGGTCGCCGCGCGCCTCGCCCTCGTTTGCCTGCACCGGCAGTTCGAGCTGTTCGAACAGGCGATCGAGCGCGGCGGGTGGAACTCCCGCCACCTGCTGACTCTGGCTCAGCTCGAGGATGATCCGGTCGGCGCCTGTTGCCTCGCCGCGGAGGCGCTGGAGCTCGACCTGCCGCGCAGCGCGCTCAAGGCAGCGGTGGCGAGGCGGGGCGCCTATTATTCCAAGGGCCCTGGGCAGGCCTATTCCCCAGGCGACCGGCGGGCGCGCGACGAAGACGTGGCGCGGGCCTTTGGCGCGGCTATCGACCGGGCGCTGGACTGGGCGGCGGCGACCGGCCTCAAGGACCGGTGCGGCGCCGCGCTTGGCTAAGCGCGCGGGCCGACGCTAAGCGAGAGCCATGCCGAGGACGCCCGCCTGGCCGCCGAAAAGCCTGCCGCGGCTGTTCGTTCGGCAGCCGCTGGGCAAGGGCGTCCGCGTCGAGCTCGATGCCGCCCAGGCGAATTATCTCGGCAACGTGCTGCGCCTAAGCGTGGGCGCGGAGCTGCTG
>DASTID010000156.1:0-5811 GCA_035717905.1 Sphingomicrobium sp.
CGTGCGGGTCGCGCTCCAGCATCGGGTCGACGCGCTGATCGTCGCCAACACGACGGTGTCGCGGCCGCCGCTTCGGTCGCGATTCGCTGGCGAGGCCGGCGGTCTGTCCGGAGCGCCGCTCAAACATCTGGCGCTTCAGGCACTGCGCGATTTCCGCGCGGCGTCGGGGGGCGAGCTGCCGCTGATCGGGGTCGGCGGGATCGCTAGCGCCGAGGATGCGTGGGCGCGCATCCGCGCCGGCGCCAGCCTCGTCCAGCTCTATTCGGCGATGGTCTATGAAGGGCCGGGGATCGCCCGGCGGATCGCGAACGGCCTCGCCGAGCGGCTGAAGCAGGCGGGCATGGCGACCTTGGCCGAAGCTGTGGGCTCAAAATAGCCGCTCATGCTGAGTAGCCATGAGCCTGTCGAAATGGCGTATCGAAACACGTCCTTCGATACGGGACGTCGACTTCGCTCAGTCCCTACTCAGGATGAGCGGACAAGGAACGGACGGTCAGCACCACGCCCTCGCGCCGCGGGTCGAAGCCGCCGTCGATCCGGCCGTCGCGGATCAGCACGCCCTGCGTTCCCGAATCCTCGCCGACGCCCGGCTTCAGGGAGATTCCCCGCGCCTTCAGCCCCGCCAGCACCTCCGGCGAGAACTTCGTCACCTCGCCGTTGAAGTCGTCGCCGCGCGCGACGAGGTTCGGCGCCGCGATCGCCAGCTGCATCGGCTGACCCCAGTCGACCGCGGCGACCAGCGACTTGGCGACATAAGCGAGGATAGAATTGCCGCCCGCCGAGCCGATCGCGCCGGCGAAAGCGCCGTCGCGGGTGAGCAGGATCGACGGCACCATGGAAGAGCGCGGGCGCTTGCCCGCAGCGACCGCGTTGGCGACGGGCCGCCCCTGCTCGTCCACCGGCGAGAAGGAGAAATCGGTCAGCTGGTTGTTGAGGAAGAAGCCGTCGACCATCCGCCCCGTGCCGAACACCGATTCGACGGTGGTCGTCATCGAAACCACGTTTCCGTCGGCGTCGCGGACGATCAGGTGCGAGGTGCCCGTCGGCTCGAGCGTGGCGTCGATCCCCTGCACCGCGGCTCCGGCCGGAACCCCGGCGCTCGGCGGCGGCCCGGCGACTGTCCCGATCAACCTCGCGCGCGCCGCCACATAGTCCGGCGCCAGGAGCCCGGCGACCGGCACGGTCACGAACGCCGGATCGGCGACATAGCGATCGCGGTCGGCGTACATCAGCCGGCTGGCCTCGGCGAACGTGAACCAGGCTTGGGGATCGTCCGGGCCGCGCGCCGCGATGTCGGTCTGGTCGAGCATCATCATCAGCTGGACCAGACCGACGCCGCTCGATGGCGGCGGCGGCGCGCACAGGATATAGATGCGGAACGGGCCGCACACCGGCTCGCGCTTGATCGGCTTGTAATTGGCCAGATCGGCCATGGTCATGGTGCCCGCGAGCGGTGCCGCGTGGGTCCGGGCGACGATCTTCGCCCCCGTCGATCCCTTGTAGAGCGCGTCGGGCCCCTGCGCGGCGAGGCGGCGCAGGAACGCCGCAAAAGGCTTGTTGACCAGCCGGTCGCCGGCGTCGAGCAGCGCCCCGTCGGGCCTGGAGAAATAAGCGATGACGTCGGGCGCGCGGTTCTCGGGCCAATCGCTGTGGATCATGCGCGCGAGCCGCGGGCTGACGATGAACCCCTCGTCGGCCGTGCGAGCGGCATCGCCGAACAGGGTGCTCCACGGCAATTTACCGTGCTCGCGGTGGGCGAGGGCGAGCATCTTCACCGCTCCGGGAACGCCGGTCGCGCGGCCGCTCAGCAGCGCCGTGTCGAAGGGCAGCGGCTTGCCGGCGGCATCGAGGAACATGCCCGGCGTCGCCTGCGCCGGAGCGACCTCGCGGCCGTCATAGACCGTGAGCTTGCGGCTTCGCCCGTCGAAATAGGTCATGAAGGCGCCGCCGCCCATGCCCGAGCTCTGCGGCTCGACCAGCGACAGCATCGCCTGCATCGCGACCGCCGCGTCGACCGCGCTGCCGCCGCGCTTGAGGACGTTGAGCCCGGCCTCGGCGGCGAGCGGGTTGGCGGCGATGACGAACGGCTCGGCCGCGGCCGTCGCGGCCGCGGGCTGCGGGGCAGGGGCGGCGGCGCAGGACCCGAGCGCGGCGCAAGCCAGCGCGCCAACCACGTTCACGAGCAAACGCATGGCCTTGGCGCCTAGCCGACCAGGAGTGGCGCTGTCATCGCTTTCCGCTATGACGCCGCGGCTGGGGAGTAGGGGAAGAATGGCGCGTCAGCTCGAACGTTTCGACAACCTCGTCTCGCTGTTCCTGACCCGCGCCGGGGAGAAGGGCGATGCGCCTTTCCTGTGGGCCAAGCATGACGGCGCGTGGCGCGCGACCAGCTGGGCCGAGGCCGCGCGCCAGGTCGCGGTGCTCGCCGCGAGCATCCAGCGCATCGGCCTTCAGCCCGGCGACCGCGTCTGCCTGGTCAGCGAGAACCGTCCGGAATGGCTGATCGCCGACCTCGCGATCATGGCCGCCGGCTGCGTCACGGTGCCAACCTACACCACCAACACCACGCGCGATCACGCGCATGTGCTCGGCAATTCGGGCGCCAAGGCGGTAATCGTGTCGAGCGACCGGCTGGCCAGAAGCCTCGTCCCCGCCGTGCTGACCTCGGCCGAATGCCACCACATCATCGGCATCGAGGACATCCGCATCGACCAGACGCCCGACTGGGTCACGGTCCATCGCTGGCGGGAAATGACCTCGGGCGAAGCCGACATGGGCGTACTGCGCGAGCGGATCGCCGGCATCGGCCGGCAGGATCTCGCCTGCATCATCTACACCAGCGGCACCGGCGGCGCGCCGCGCGGAGTCCAGCAGCATCACGGCGCGATCCTCCACAATGTCGAAGGGTGCACCGACATCATCTCGACCGACTTCGGCTGGGGCGACGAAGTGTTCCTCTCGTTCCTGCCTGCGAGCCACGCCTACGAGCATAGCGGCGGCCAGCATTTCCCGATCGCTCTGGGGGCGCAGATCTACTTCGCCGAAAGCCTCGAGAAGCTCGCCGCCAACATCGAGGAGGTGCAGCCGACGATCATGGTCGTCGTCCCGCGGCTGTTCGAATTGCTGCGAGCGCGGATCATGAAGTCGATTGAAAGCGGCGGCGGCCTCGCCAAATACCTGCTCGGCCGCGCGCTCAAGATCGGCGGCGACAAATATCGCGGCCGAATGAAGCCATGGGATTTGCCGATGGACGGCTTGCTCGGGCTGACCCTGCGCAAGAAGGTGCGGGCCAAGGTCGGCGGGCGCGTGAAGGCGTGGGTGTCGGGCGGAGCGCCGCTCAACCCCGAGGTCGGCATCTTCTTCCAGTCGCTCGGGATCACGTTCCTCCAGGGCTACGGCCAGACCGAGGCGGGGCCGGTGATCAGCTGCAACCGGCCGAGCGCCGGCATCCGGCTCGAGACGGTCGGGGTGCCGGTCAGGAATACCGAGGTGAAGATCGCCGACGACGGCGAGATCATGGTCCGCGGCGAGAACGTGATGCACGGCTATTGGCGCAACTCGGACGAGACTGCCCGGGTGCTCAGGGACGGCTGGCTCGCAACCGGCGACGTCGGCCATTTCGACGCCAGGGGCCGGATCGTCATCACCGACCGCAAGAAGGACCTGATCGTCAACGACAAGGGCGACAATGTCTCGCCGCAACGGGTCGAGGGGATGCTGACGCTGCAGAGCGAGATCGCGCAGGCGATGGTCTATGGCGACCGCCGGCCGCACCTCGTCGCTTTGCTCGTGCCCGATCCCGAAATCGGCTCAGCGGGTGACCTTCAGGCGCGGCTGCAGCGCGCGGTCGATCGGGTCAACGCGGAGTTGTCGGTGATCGAGAAGGTGCGGCGGTTCATCGTCGCCGACGAGCCGTTCGGAATCGAGAACGAGCAGCTGACGCCGTCGATGAAAATCCGCCGCCACGTCATTTCCGGCCGTTACCGCGACCGGCTCGACGCGCTCTACAGGCGCTGAGGCGTCAGGCTCCCGGACGCGTGTAGGGAATGAAATTCCCGAACACGCAGCTGCCGAAGCTCGCGCCGGTCGAGGTGTCGACGACCTGCGCAATATCGCCGCGGCACAGGTTGGCGGTGCCGAACTGCCGCGTCACCAGCGCATAAGGCGGACGCAGGCTCGGGCAGCCGCCGTTCATCCCGTTCAAATAGACGCGGCCCCGGCTGACCCGGAACGCGACCGTCCGATCGTCGATCGTGATCATGTCCTTCGTGTAATAATGGGGCAGGCAGGTGACCGGCGCGCCGGCGACCTTGCCGGCGGTCAGCTGGGCAAGCTCGGCCTGCTCGCGCGCCGTCATCGCCTGGCCGTCGGGCGACGGGGGCGCCGTGGTGCATGAGCCGATCGCCGCCGCGCCCAGCAAAATTGCAAGGAACCGCATTGCAACCTCCTTCAAATGCCCCTGAGCCGCCAGCTAGAGCGCCCGGAAAGCTTAACCGAAGCTGTCTTTTTCGGCGCGTAGCCGGGCGAACTCGCGGGCGTTCGATGCACGAACGAAAGGATTGGTTCGCTGTTCCTGCGCGACGGTCGTCGGCAGCGTGATCCTGCCCGCGTCGCGCAGCGCGGCGACCTCGCCGAGACGGGCGGCGATGGCGGCGTTGCCGGGCTCGGCATGGGCCGCGAAGCGCGCGTTCGCGAGCGTATATTCGTGCGCGCAATAAAGCCGTGTTTCGTCCGCCAGCGCGGCCAGCCGTTGCAGCGAGGCGTACATCTGCTCGGGGCTGCCTTCGAACAGCCGGCCGCAGCCCATCGCGAACAAGGTGTCGCCGCAGAAGGCGACTGCATCGTCCTCGAAGATCAAAGCGATATGGTCGAGCGTGTGGCCCGGAACCTCGATTACCCTGCCGATATGCTCGCCGATGCGGATTGCATCGCCTTCGCCAAGCGCGATGTCGCGTCCGGGGATCCTGTCGCCATGCGGCCCTGAAATCGTCGCCCCGGTCGCGTCCTCGAGCGCGAGGTTGCCGCCGGTGTGATCGGGGTGCCAGTGGGTGTTCCAGATTTGCCCGATGCTCCACCCGCGCCGTTCGGCTTCGGCGAGCACCGGCGCGGCGTCGCCGGGATCGACCACCGCCGTCTCGCCGCTCGCCTCGTCATGCACCAGCCAGATGTAATTGTCGGCGAACGCCGGGACCGGGACGATCTCGAGCATCACGATTCACCGCTGCTGAAGGCGCGCATGCCGCGCTATTTAGCGGGTTGCGCCTCCGATTTCACGACCGGCGTCACGCCGAGCATTTCGGCGGCCTTGGCGGCGGCCTTGCCGACCGGTCCGCCGGGGTCGCTGCCGGCCGCGCGCATCCAGTAGCTGCGCGCCTTGTCGTCGTCGCCGCCGGCGTGCGCGACATGGCCGGCCTCGAACAGGACCGCGGGGTCGGACGGCGCCAGCGACAGCGCCTTGCCGATCGCCAACTCGGCGGTCGGCTGGTCGTTCTCGCGGACCGCCAGGGCGGCCGAGAAATACCAATAGAAAGGATCGTCGGCGATGGTCGCCGCCGCCTCCTTGAGGCGGGCGCGGGCGGTGGCGAGGTCGTTCTGCGCCTCGGCGGCGCGGGCGCGGTCGAGCAGGGCTTCGCCGCGCTGCTCCGCTTCGAGGCCAGGAAGCGCGAGCGCCTTGTCGAGATCGAGCGCCGCCTTGCCGGGCTCGTTGGCGGCGATCCACAGGTTCCCGGCGGCGGCGTACATGCGCGCCGTCTTCGGGTCCTTGTCGGACGAGGCCTTGGCCGCCTCCTCGAACGCCTGGGCGGCGCTGGC
>DASTID010000157.1:0-3827 GCA_035717905.1 Sphingomicrobium sp.
GCGCTGCTTCTGAAGAAGCCATGACCGAACCGCGCAGTTGGCTGTTCGTCCCCGCGGACAGCGAGAAAAAGATCGCTAAAGCGCTCGACAGCGACGCGGACGCGGTCATCTTCGACCTCGAGGACAGCGTCGCTCCGGACCAGAAAGCCCGCGCTCGGGATATCCTCAAGGGGCTGCCCAAGCGCTCCAACGGGCCGCAATGGTGGGTTCGCGTCAACCCGCTGGCGACCGAGTTTCACAAGGACGACTTGCGGCTGATCCGCAGCGCCTATGTCCACGGCATCGTGCTGCCCAAGGCCGAGAGCGGCGCCGACGTGACCCAGCTCGCCCATCGCACCGGCAACATTCCGGTCCACGCGATCGTCACCGAAACCGCGGCGAGCCTGTTCGGGATGCTGAGCTACCGCGACCCCAAATCGCCCCTGTCGGCGATGAGCTGGGGCGCCGAGGATTTGTCGGCGGCGCTCGGCGCGGCGTCGAAATATGATGCGAGCGGTGAGCTTGCCTTCACCTACAGGCTGGCGCGCAGCCTGTGCCTCGCCGGAGCGGTCGCCGCGGGCGTGCAGCCGGTCGACGGCGTGTTCCAGGACTTCAAGGACGAGAAGGGGCTGAAGCGCGAGACCGAGGCGGCGCGGCGCGACGGCTTCACTGGCAAGCTCGCGATCCACCCGGCGCAGGTTCCGGTGATCAACGCGGCCTTCACGCCGTCGAGGGACGAGGCGAAGCACGCGGAAGCCATCGTCGCCGCGTTCGAGGCCAATCCGCAGGCGGGCGTGCTTTCGGTCGGCGGGAAGATGGTCGACCGCCCGCATCTCACGCAGGCGAAGCGCGTTCTCGAAAGGTTGAGCAGGCGAGAGGGCTGAGCATGGCCGAAGCGGTCTATCCGGTACCGGAAGATTTCGACGCTCGCATCGGCCCTGCCGAACTGGCCGAATTGTGTCGCTTCGCCGAATCTGATCCCGACGCATTCTGGCTCGAGCAGGCGCGCCGGCTGACGTGGAGCGAATTCCCGGCCAGGGCCGGGGACTGGTCGTTCGACCGGGAGGATTTCCACGTTGCCTGGTATGCCGACGGTAAGCTCAACCTCTCGGTCAATTGCCTCGACCGGCACCTTGCCGACCATGGCCAGCGAACCGCGCTGATTTTCGAAGCCGACGAGCCGGGCGAGGGGCGCACGATCACCTATCGCGAGCTGTACGAGGAGACGTGCCGCTTCGCCAACCTGCTGA
Source organism: Sphingomicrobium sp. (assembly GCA_035717905.1). Classification (GTDB taxonomy): domain Bacteria; phylum Pseudomonadota; class Alphaproteobacteria; order Sphingomonadales; family Sphingomonadaceae; genus Sphingomicrobium. Next base: position 1,230 of record DASTID010000157.1, read on the forward strand.
AGCAGCGCGGCATCGGGCGCGGCGACCGGGTGATGATCTACATGCCGATGATCCCCGAGGCGGCGGCAGCGATGCTCGCCTGCGCGCGGATCGGCGCGATCCATTCGGTGGTGTTCGGCGGCTTCTCGCCCGAAAGTCTCGCCGGCAGGATCGCCGATTGCGGCGCTTCGGCCGTAATCACCGCCGACGAAGGCGTGCGCGGCGGCAAGCGCATTCCCTTGAAGCGCAACGTCGACACCGCGCTCGCGGAGGGCGACGTGGCGACAGTGATCGTCGTCACGCGGACGGGCGCCGACGTGCCGATGAAGGAAGGCCGCGACGTCCGCTATGCCGACGTTCGCGACGGCCTCGCGACCGACTGCGAGCCGGAGGCGATGAACGCCGAGGACCCGTTGTTCATCCTCTATACGTCGGGGTCGACCGGCAAGCCCAAGGGCGTCGTCCACACGACCGGCGGCTACGCGGTGTGGGCCGCGACCACCTTCGACTGGATTTTCGACTACAAAGCCGACGACATCTTCTGGTGCACCGCCGACATCGGCTGGGTCACCGGCCATACCTATGTCGTCTACGGGCCGTTGATGATGCGCGCGGTCAGCGTGATGTTCGACGGCGTTCCCAATTATCCCGACTTCGGGCGCTTCTGGGAAACGATCGACCGGCTTGGCGTCACCATCTTCTACACCGCGCCGACCGCGATCCGCGCGCTCGAGCGTGAAGGAGACGACTGGGTGACCAGCTATTCGCGCCAGTCGCTGCGCCTGCTCGGCACGGTCGGCGAGCCGATCAACCCGCATGCGTGGGAATGGTATTGGCGCGTCGTCGGCGACGGCCGCTGCCCGGTCGTCGACACCTGGTGGCAGACCGAGACCGGCGCCGCGCTGATCTCGCCGATCCCGGGCGCGATCCCGATGAAACCCGGCTCGGCGACCAAGCCGCTGCCCGGCGTGCACGTCGAGCTGGTCGATGCCGAAGGCCGCACGCTCGACGGCGCGGTCAGCGGCAACCTCTGCCTGACGGCGTCGTGGCCGGGGCAGATGCGCACCGTCTGGGGCGACCACGAGCGCTTCTTCCAGACCTATTTCAGCACCTATCCGGGCAAATATTTCACCGGCGACGGCTGCCGCCGCGACGAAGACGATTATTACTGGATCACCGGGCGGGTCGACGACGTGATCAACGTCTCCGGCCATCGCGTCGGTTCGGCCGAGGTCGAAAGCTCGCTGGTCGCGCATCCCAAGGTCACCGAAGCCGCGGTCGTCGCTTACCCGCACGACATCAAGGGCCAGGCGATCTACGCGTTCGTCACGCTGAACGCCGGCGAGGAGGGCGACGATGCGCTGCGCATGGCATTGGTGCAGGGGGTGCGCCACGACATCGGCGCGCTGGCGGCGCCCGAAAAGATCCACTTCACCCCGGCGTTGCCCAAGACCCGATCGGGCAAGATGATGCGGCGAATCCTGCGGAAGATCGCGGAAGGCGCGACCGACGGGTTCGGCGATACGTCGACGCTCGCCGATCCCGGGGTCGTCGACGCCTTGCTCGCCGGCCGCCAGTGAGGACGCTCGCCGCAGCGCTGACCGTCGTGCTCGGATCGAGCGTCGCATCCGCCGCGCCCGCACCGAGGCTCGATCTCACCGCCTTCTTCGCCGGCAAGACGCATGCCGAGAATGTGCTCAAGGTCGCCATGCATCGGCCGGTCCCGCTGATCGTCGACAGCGTCGGCGGCAAGGGTGACAAGGGCGACTTCGTGCTGATCGAGACGATTCACGAAGGGGACAAGCCGGCGCGCACGCGCAAGTGGGTCATGCGCGAGGCCGGGGCCGGTCATTACACCGGCGCTCTGACCGACGCGACCAGCCCGGTCGACATCGCCGTCAGCGGCGACCGGGCGACGATCCAATATGTGATGAAGGGCGGGCTCAAGGTGCGGCAGGAGATGCGGCTGCAGGGCAGCGGCCGGACGCTGTCCAACCACGTGGTCGTCAGGAAGTTCGGGCTCAAGTTCGCGAGCGTCGACGGGACGATCCGCAAGCTGGACTGACTGCTCCGCGCTGCTATCCCTTTGCTCGGGGGGAGGCACGAATGGCGACATTGGCGGAGCAGCCGCAATCGAAGCCCTGGTCAATGGCGCGGGTGGTGATCGCGTCGTCGGCGGGTACGGCCTTCGAATGGTACGACTTCTTCATCTTCGGCAGCCTCGCTCCGGTCATCTCGAAAGTGTTTTTCGCCGGGCTCGACCCGACGCCGGCGCTGATCGCGGCGCTGGCGCTGTTCGCGGTTGGCTTCGCCTTCCGGCCGCTGGGCGCGCTGATCTTCGGCGTGGTCGGCGACCGGCTCGGCCGCAAGGGCGCGTTCCTGGTGACCGTCAGCCTGATGGGCAGCGCGACCTTCCTGATCGGGCTGCTCCCGACCTACGCTCAGGCCGGCGCGCTCGGGCCGGTGCTGCTGATCGTACTCAGAATTCTCCAGGGGATCGCGCTCGGCGGCGAATATGGCGGAGCGGCGATCTATGTCGCCGAGCATGCCGCCGACGACAAGCGCGGCGCGGCGACCGGATGGATCCAGTCATCCGCCTCGTTCGGCTTGCTCGCGGCG
>DASTID010000158.1:0-11029 GCA_035717905.1 Sphingomicrobium sp.
GGCGTCGGGGCAGGGCCCGCGCTCCTTCGCCAGCATCATCGACGCCTGGTCCACCTGGGCGCGGATATGCTTGAAGATCTTGAGGTTCCAGCTCTTGGCCATGGCGCCCTCGAACGACAGGTTCCGCGACTGGAGGAACGAGTGGAAGCCCATCACTCCGAGGCCGACGCTGCGCTCGCGCTCGGCCGAGTATTTGGCGCGCGCCATCTCGTCGGGCGCGCGGGCGATATAATCGCTGAGCACATTGTCGAGGAAGCGCATCACGTCCTCGATGAACTGCTTGTCGCCGTTCCACTCGTCCCAGGTCTCGAGGTTCAAGGAGCTGAGGCAGCAGACCGCGGTGCGGTCGGCGCCGAGATGATCGCGACCCGTCGGCAGCGTGATCTCGCTGCACAGGTTCGAGGTCGAGACCTTGAGGCCGAGGTCGCGGTGATGCTTGGGCATCGCCTTGTTCACCGCGTCGATGAAGATGATGTAGGGCTCGCCGGTCGCCAGCCGGGTCTCGACCAGCTTCTGGAACAGCGAACGGGCGTCGACGCTGCCGCGGACGGTGCCGTCCTTGGGCGACTTCAATTCGAATTCGGCGCCGTCGCGCACCGCTTCCATGAACTCGTCGGTGACGAGCACACCGTGATGGAGGTTCAAGGCCTTGCGGTTGAAGTCGCCGCTCGGCTTCCTGATCTCGAGGAACTCCTCGATCTCGGGGTGCGAGATGTCGAGGTAGCAGGCGGCCGAGCCGCGGCGCAGCGAGCCCTGGCTGATCGCCAGCGTCAGCGAGTCCATCACGCGGACGAACGGGATGATGCCGCTGGTCTTGCCGTTAAGGCCGACCGGCTCGCCGATGCCGCGCACCCGGCCCCAGTAGGTGCCGATGCCGCCGCCGCGGCTGGCCAGCCAGACGTTCTCGTTCCACGTGCCGACGATGCCTTCGAGGCTGTCGGAGACGCTGTTCAAATAGCAGCTGATCGGCAGCCCGCGCCCGGTGCCGCCGTTCGACAGCACCGGCGTCGCCGGCATGAACCACAGCTTCGAGATGTAATCGTAGACGCGCTGGGCGTGGTCGGCGTCGTCGGCATAAGCCGCGGCGACCCGCGCGAACAGGTCCTGGTAGCCCTCGCCGGGGAGCAGATAGCGGTCGCGCAGCGTCTCCTTGCCGAACTCGGTCAGGAGGTCGTCGCGGCTCGCGTCGGTGCTCACGTCGAAACGCGGCGCGTGCACCGACTTCGAGCCGGAAGGGCTGGTGCTGACGTCGTCGCTCGGTACGTCCGGGCTGGTCGTAAAGTCCATCGCGCTTCCCCGTGCTTCAACGGTCTCGGCGACCGTTTGTTCTTGTATTGTTCGACTCGGAGCCATGTCCGGCATCCTAGCCCTTTTCGGCGCTCGACGGGGCTTTTTCACGTCCCGTCCCTGTGGAAATCGGGGACGAGTCGGCCCGTCACCGGAATATGGGTATTCCGGCGCCGAACACTAGGTGTTGAGAGCTCCCCCTCTCGCGCTACCACCTATTGTGCCTCAACCGCCGTGGGATGCAAGCGGGTAAATGCAGGGTAACCGAAATTTTGCTGTGGATTTGCAGCGCTGCAACACCGCGAGCGGAGGGTTGGCAGGAGCGGCGGGAGACGGCCGCGAGGCCGGTTTTCGTTGAACAGACGCATGCGCGGTGACAGCATTGGCGCGATGCGGCGCTTCGGACCATTCGCTTCGCTCGCGATCGTTGCAACGTCCGTCGCGCACGCCGCGGACGAGCCGATCTGCGCCGACCGTCCCGGCAAGGCGAGCGCGACCTGCGCCGCGCCCGCCGGACACTTGCAAATCGAAACCGGGCTGATCGACTGGAGCGTCGAACGGTCGGCCGGCGCGCGGAGCGCCCAGCTGGTGATTGGCGCGACCGCGTTCAAATATGGCATCGGCGATCGCGCGCATGTCGAGCTCGACCTGGCGCCATTCGCGAGGACGACGACGCGCGCCGCCGACGGGCGCGACCGCGCATCGGGTATCGGCGACCTTCTGGTGCGCTACAAGCGGCGGCTGACGACGAACGACGCGCCGGTGGCGGTCAGCCTCTATCCGTTCGTCAAGCTGCCGACGGCGAACCATGCGATCGGCAACGGCAAGGTCGAGGCGGGGCTCGCCATGCCGATCAGCTATGCGATTCCCGATTCCCGGCTCGCCATAACCCTCGGTCCCGAGCTCGACTGGCTTGCCGACCAGGACGGGCGCGGCCGCCACGCCGCGATGGTCCAGGTGGTGAGCCTCGGCCTCGCGGCGACACCCTGGCTTGGCGTCTCGGCCGAGCTGTGGCGCGCGTCGGATTGGGATCCGGCCGGTACCGGACATCAAGCGTCGGCGGACGCGTCGCTCGCTTTTCTGCTGAGCGAGGATTCGCAAATCGACGGCGGTGGCAATTTCGGCCTCAACCGCGACACCCCCGATGTCGAGCTGTACGCGGGCATATCGCGGCGATTTTGAACCGCGGCCCACAGTCCGACGCTCGACATACGGATTAACAAGGATTAATTTGACGCCACGCCGCGCCTTCGCGGCGAGGGGGCAAGACGATGAACAAATACATCCTGATCGGCGCAGCCGCCGTCTGCGCCATCGCCGCGCCAGCCGCGGCGCGCGACAACGCCGCTTATTTCGGGCTCGAGATCGGCGGCATGCATGTCCTCGATTCGGACGTCGACGTCGACGGCGCGGATTTCCTGACGATCGACCACAAGCTCGGAGTCGATGGCGACCTCATCGCCGGCTACGACTTCGGCATGATCCGCGCCGAGGTCGAGGGCGCGCACAAATGGGCCAAGGACGACAGCTACGATTTCGCCGACGACGAGCTGTTCGACATCCCGTGCCTGGTCGATGACGATCTCGCGTGCGGCCGGGGCCACACCCGCGCCTATTCGCTGATGGTCAACGCGATGATCGATCTCGGCCGGAACGACACGGTCAATTTCTACGCGGGCGGCGGAGCGGGCCTCGCCACCGTGCGCCAGACGTTCGACCAGCCCGCCGAAGGCGTCGACATCCGCGACAACAAATTTGCCTGGCAGATCATCGCCGGGGTCCGCGCGCCGGTGTTCCGCTATTTCGATATCGGCCTCAAGTATCGCTACTTCAACGCGGGCACGATCCGCGACGATTTCGCCGGCGCCGACCTCAGGAGCAAGTTCCGCTCGCACAGCGTGCTCGCCAGCCTGATCTACAATTGGGGTCCCGACGCGGCACCGCCGCCGCCTCCACCGCCGCCCCCGCCGCCGCCGCCGGCACCGCCGCCTCCGGCGACGCAGACCTGCCCGGACGGATCGGTGATCCTGGCGACCGACGCGTGTCCGCTGCCGCCGCCTCCGCCGCCTCCGCCCGAGCCGACGCCGGAGCGGGGATGAGCCTGGTTCGGGGCCGGCCCGGCCGGCCCCGGCCTCAGTCGCGGTAAGCGGGCAGCGACCAGCCGCGGGCGATGGCGCCGCCGCGCAGCGCGAAGCCCGCGGCGATCGCGATCGCGGCCGCGGGCCAGACGGCGAGATCGACGAGCCTGAGGCCGACGAACAGCCCGGCCGACAGCGCGGCGGGCGTGACGTACAGCTCGCGCCGCATGAGGACCGACGGCTGCCCGGCGAGCACGTCGCGAATGATCCCGCCGACGCAGGACGTCAGCACGCCCATGGCGAAGGCCGGGACCGGCGCGACGCCGTAGCCGAGCGCTTTCGCCGACCCGTAGGCGGCATAAGCGGCCATTCCGGCGGCGTCGGACCACAGCAGCGCCCGTCCCGCGAACCGGCGCCGGCTGACGAACCACACCAGCGCTGCCGCGCCGATGCAGATGAGCAAGGTGCCGTTGGTTCGGACCCAGAACACCGGCGCGCCGATGAGCAGGTCGCGCAGCGTCCCGCCGCCGATCCCGGTGACCACGGCGAAGAAGACGAAGGTGAAGAAATCCTGGCGCCGTTCGGCGGCGACCAGCGCGCCCGAGATCGCGAACACGGCGATGCCGAAATAATCGAGCAGGACGAGCGCGGTCGGGAGCGGGTTGTCGGCCACAAACCGTCATTGCGAGGAGCGCAGCGACGAAGCAATCCAGATTGCGCGGCTGGATTGCCGCGCGGGCCAAGCCGGCTCGCAATGACGGTGAGCTGGGACTACATGCGCCCTCATGACCGACGACCCCGACATCGGCGCGATCCCCAGCCTCGAGGACTGGCAGCACTGGACGCTGGTGATGGGCCGCGCGCAGCAGATGCTGATGGAGTTCTGGGCCGCGAGCCTGGGCAAGGACAAGCCCTTGCCCGACTGGTCGCCGGGCGCGTTCGGGTTCGCCGAGCAGGGATCGGCAAGCGATCCGATGGCGCTGATGAGCGCCGGCGCGCAGGCCTGGGCGAAAGGGCTCGAGACGTGGGGCAAGATGCTGGGCGGGGTGACGGCCGCGCCGGCCGCTGGCGAACCCGAGCGCAAGGACCGCCGGTTCGCGGCGCCGGAATGGCGCGACAACCCGATCTTCGACGCGATCCGCAAAAGCTATCTGCAAATCTCCGACCAGCTCCTCGGCACGGTCGATGAGATCGAGGGCGTGGACGCGGCGACGCGCGAGCGATTGCGCTTTGCGACGAAGAGCTTCGTCGACGCGATGAGCCCGTCGAACTTCGCGCTGACCAACCCGCAGGTGCTCAAGCGGACGCTGGAGACGCGCGGAGAGAATCTGCTCAAGGGCCTCGCCAACATGCTCGAGGACATCGCGGCCGGGCAGCTGACGCAGACCAAGGCGGGCGCGTTCGAGGTCGGGCGCAACCTCGCAACGACGCCGGGCAAGATCGTCAGGCAGACGCCGCTCTATCAGCTCATCCAGTACACGCCGACGACGCCGCAAGTGCTGAAGACGCCGGTGGTGATCTTCCCGCCGTGGATCAATCGCTTCTACATCCTCGACCTCACGCCGGAGAAGAGCTTCGTCAAATATTGCGTCGACAACGGCATCAGCCTGTTCATGGTCAGCTGGAAGTCGGCCGACGAAAGCATCGCCGACGCGAGCCTCGACGATTATGTGCTGCGCGGGCAAATCGACGCGATCGACACGGTGCGCGACCTGCTCGGCGTCGAGGGCGTGCATGCGATCGGCTATTGCGTCGCGGGGACCACGCTGGCGGCGTCCCTCGCTTATCTCCAGACCAAGGGCGAGGCCGACAGGGTCAAGTCGGCGACCTTCTTCACCGCGCAGGTCGATTTCGCCGAGGCCGGCGACCTCAAACTGTTCACCGGCCCGGAGACGCTGGCGCTGCTCGACGAGCTGACCCGGGACAAGGGCTATCTCGACGGCCGCTACATGGCCGCGACCTTCAACCTGCTGCGCGGCCGCGACCTCATCTGGAGCTATGTGGTCAACAATTACCTGCTTGGGGAGGAGCCCGCGCCGTTCGACCTGCTGCACTGGAACTCGGATACGACCAACCTGCCCGCCGGCTGGCACCGCGATTATCTCGACACGCTCTACAAGGGGAACAAGCTGGCGGAAAAAGGCGGGATCAAGGTCGCCGGGACGCCCATCGACATCGATTCGGTGACCACGCCGACTTACGTCCAGGCCGGACGCGAGGACCACATCGCGCCCCCCGAGAGCGTGTGGAAGATCATGGACCATTTCGCGGGCGATAAACGGTTCGTGCTCGCCGGCTCGGGCCACATCGCCGGGGTGGTCAACCCGCCGGCCGCCCAGAAATACCAATATTGGACCAACGAGAAGCCGGCGAAGACACTTCGGGCGTTCGTCGACGAGGCCAAGGAGCACAAGGGCTCGTGGTGGCCCGACTGGCTAGCCTGGCTGAGGAAGCGGGACGGCGAGACGGTGAAGGCCGAGGGCGCGCGCATGCCGGGCGAGGGCAAGCTCAAGGCGATCGAGGACGCGCCCGGCAGCTATGTGAAGGCGCGCTAATCCTCCCCTTGCATTTGCAGGGAAGGAGTCAGCAGTTCTGATACTTCCAGTGCCGCTTCTTGCCCTCGCTCAGCCATTCCACGGCGGTCGCGATCCGCTTGGCGCGGGTCGCGTTCTGCTTCGCCTCGCTCACCCATTCGAGATAGTCGCGCTGCGCCGACGGCGAGAAACTGTCGAACGCGGCCCTGGCCCTGGGCGCCTCGGCCAGCGCGGCCGCGAATTCGGCGTGCATTTCGGGCGCGGGCCTCGGCGCATGCTTGGTCTTGCGAGGCGCCGGCGCGCTCCTGGCGAGCGCCGCGGCTTCACCGACCAGCCGGTCGAGCTCGGCGTCGGGCGGCAGGTCGGCAACCGACTTGAGCTTGCCGAACTGGCCCATGGCATCGGCGTTGGCCTGCTCGCCGCGCAATTCCTGACCGCGCCAGAAATTGATCACCGCGTGCGCCTTGAAGGCGGCCATGATCAGCAGGATCTTGCCGTCGACGGTGAACGCCGGCGCGCCCCACTTCGTCGTCTCCTCGGCTTCAGGCGCGGCGGCGTGCACCCGCTCGCGGATATGCTCGAGGATCGGGCGCGCGAAGGGCTGCGCCTTGGCGATATAGGCGTCGGTTCGCGGGTCGCGGCTCACAGGATGCCGCCGCCGAGCATCAGTCGGACGATGCCGATGACGATCACGACGAGGTTGAGGTTGCGGCCCGCGCTGCCGCGCGAGGCCATGCCGATCACGGCGCCGATGATCGCCAGCGGGATGATCAGCCAGTTGGCCCAGCCGAGCAGGGGCAGGAAGGCGATCAGCGCGAAGACGAAGGCGACGGCGCCGATGATCAGCGAGACGAGGTTCAGCATGGCGCTCGCCCTAGCATCATTCCGGCGCCTGCGGCAGCCGCGGCTGGCGCAGCAGCGCGGTGACATAGAGCGCGAGCGCCGCCCAGATCGCCGCGAAGGCGATGGCGTGCGCCAGCGTGAACGGCTCTCCGTAAAGCAGCACGGCGATAAGGAACTGGAGCGTCGGGGCGAGGAACTGGAGCATTCCGAGGGTCGAGTAAGCCAGCCGCCGCGCGGCCGCGGTGAACAGCAGGAGCGGCGTGGTCGAGACGATTCCCGACAAAGTGAGCAGCGCGGTTTCAGCGCCGCTGGTGCCGAACGCCGGCATGCCCGCGATTTCGCGATAGGCCAGCCAGCCGATCGCCAGCGGGAACAGGATTCCGGTTTCGATCGCCAGGCCGGTCAGCGCGTCGGCGCGCACGACCTTGCGCAGCAGCCCGTAGAGCGCGAACGTCGCGCACAGCGAGAGGCTCAGCCACAACTGGCCCAGTGCGCCAGCGGCAAGCACGGAGATGCCGGCCCCGGCAACGGCGATGGCGAGCCACTGCGTCCTGTTCAGCCGTTCGCGCAGCACGAACCGGCCGAGCAGCACGTTGGCGAGCGGGTTGAGATAATAGCCGAAGCTCGCCGCGAGAATGTGACCGCTGGTGATCGCGTAGACGTAGAGCAGCCAATTGACGCCGATCAGCGCCGCGGTGAGAACGAGCGTCGCCAGCACCTTCGGCGAGGCGAGCGCGGCGCGCACCGTGCGCCAGCCCGCGGAAAAAGCCAGGAGCAGCGCGAGGAACGGCAGCGACCACAAAACCCGGTGGGCGACGATGTCGACCGCCGGGACCGCGGCGACCAGCTTGAAATAGATTGGGAGGACGCCCCACAGCCCGTAGGCCGCGACGCCGAGCAGGAAGCCGCGGCTGCCGGCTTCCCGGTTGGCGTCGGCGTTGACGTCGGGGGGTTCGGCGCGTGCGTTCATTTTTCGCGCGCCTAGCCGCGCTGAAGCCGCGGTGAAAGCTTATGTTCAACGCAACTTTGGTTGAAAGCTTCGCGCCGCGCTGCCACTCTTCGCGGCGGGAACCCTGAAAGGTTGATTGGCCTGTGGCTCGATTCGGCGCCTACTCGACGCGAACTGCGGCTGTCTTGCTGCTGGCGGCCGCCGCCGGCTGCTCGACCAAGCCCAATCTGCCGCCGGGCGTGCGGCCGACCGTCACGGTCAGCGCGCCGCTCAAGTCCGAGGCGTGGAAGGCGGTCGCGACCGCCGCCGACGAGGACCGGCTCGGCCGGCTTGCTTCGGCGTGGCAATCCGCCCTTGCCGATGCCCGCAAGACCGACCCCAACGACGTCCGCGGCGAAGGCGCGTTGCTCGAGCCCGGGGCGGCGTTGCCGCGCCCCGCGCCGACGCCCGGAAGCTACCGCTGCCGCATGATCCGGCTCGGCAAGGTCGGCCCAAAGGACAAGGCGTACGAAAGCTTCAAGCCGTTCTTCTGCTACGTCGAGGTCGAGGGCGACCTGCTGACGATCGTCAAGCAGACCGGGAGCCAGCGCCCGGCCGGCCGCTTGTGGGAGGACGACGACCCGACGCGGCTGGTGTTCCTCGGCAGCCTCGCGCTCGGCGACGAGGACCAGCCGCTCGGCTATGGCGACAACCCCAAGCGCGACATGGCCGGCGTGCTCGAACGGATCGCGCCGTTCCGCTGGCGGCTGGTGATCCCATGGCCGCAGAGCGCGTCGAAGCTCGACGTGTTCGAGCTGAGACCCGTCGCCAACCAGCCGGAGGCATGAGCGACAGCGAGCGCGCGGGCCTGCTCGCCGATCCGGCCGAGGTCCGCGCGATCCTGATCGCATCCGCGCAGGCCGGACTAGCGATCAGCTATTCCGAGGTGCTGGGCCTGCTCGGCCACCATTTCACCCGGCCCAAGATGCGCCAGCTGTGCACGGTGCTGAGCTTTGTCGACAAGGAGGCGGAAGAGCGCGGCGAGCCCGAGCTCGCGGTGCTGGTCGTGCGCCAGTCGGACGGGCTGCCGGGGCAGGGCTGGTGGATCGGCGGCGCGAAGAAGCACGGCTACGCCGGCCTGTGGGAAGGGCCGAAAGCGGCGAAGCTGGTACGGAAGCTGCACCAGCAGGCATTTGAATATTGGAGTTGCCGGTAAGCCGTCATTGCGAGCGAAGCGAAGCAATCCAGCGGCGTTGACTGGATAGCTTCGTCGCTACGCTCCTCGCAATGACGAATTGGCCCTGTTAAGCGCGCCGTCGTGAGCGAACCCCGCACCTTCACCGTCGGCGAGGACGACGACGGCATTCGCCTCGACCGCTGGTTCAAGCGGCACATGCCCGAGGTCAGCTTCAACATTGTTTCGCGCTGGGCGCGGACGGGGCAGCTGCGGCTCGCCGGCAAGAAAGCGACTCCCGGCGACCGGATCGAAGCAGGGCAGAAGATACGCCTCCCTCCCACGGAGGCGACTCCGTCACGACCGGCGCGGGCCGCGCCGAAGCGCGATCCGCTGACCGAAGACGAAGCGCAATTCGTGCGCGACATGGTGATCTACCAGGACGCGAATTCTTTCGTTTTCAACAAGCCGCCGGGGCTCGCCACCCAGGGCGGGACCAAGACCCACAATCATCTCGACCGATTGCTTGACGGGCTTGCCGACGAACGGGGGAGGCCCAAGCTCGTCCACCGGCTCGACAAGGACACGTCGGGCGCGCTGCTGGTCGCCCGCACCGCGCGCGCCGCGGGGCATTTCGCCAAGGTCTTCTCCGGCCGCACCGCGCGCAAGGTCTATTGGGCGCTGGTCGTCGGACTTCCCGATGGCGCCGAAGGCGTGATCGACGCGCCGCTCGCCAAGCAGCCGGGCACGGGCGGCGAGAAAATGCATGTCAGCGAGGAGCACGGGCTGCCCGCGAAAACGCGCTGGCGCGTGATCGACCGCGCGGGCAATCGCGCCGCCTGGGTCGAGCTGCAGCCGTTGACCGGCCGCACCCACCAGTTGCGCGCGCACATGGCGGCGCTCGGCCATCCCATTGTCGGCGATGCCAAATATGGCGGGGCGGACGCGTTCCTGACGGGCGGGGTCAGCCGCAAGCTACACCTGCACGCGCGGCGTCTGCGGATCGATTCCCCGGAGGGCGGCAAGATCGACGTGACCGCGGAGCTGCCGGCGCATTTCGCCGAAAGCCTGGCGATGCTCGGCTTCGACGCCGTTCAGGGCGAGCAATTTTCGCTCGAGAAGCCCAAGCCGTCAGCCGAAGCCAAGCAGCGCAAGGCGGCGGCCGCGGCCAAGTCGCGGCGCCGGGAACGGCGCGGCGAGCGCCGCGCGCGCGGCTCGCAGCCGAAGGCGAAGCGGCGATGACGCGGCTGGCGATTTTCGACTGCGACGGCACGCTCGTCGACAGCGGCGCGACCATCTACGCGGCCCTGGCAGCGACCTTTGAGAGCGCGGGCCACGCGGTCCCGCAAGCACGGGCCGCGCGCCGAGTGATCGGGCTGAGCCTGGTCGAGGCGATGGCCGGCCTGCTGCCCGATGCCGGCGCGGAGCAGCACGCCGAGCTGACCGACGCGTACAAGCGCAACTTCATGGCGCTGCGCGCCGCGGGCCAGGTCGAGGAGCCGCTGTTCGACGGCGTGATCGAGCTGCTCGACGCGCTCGAGGAGGACGGCTGGCTGCTCGCGGTTGCGACGGGAAAGTCGGATCGGGGACTGAAGCATTGCCTCGACCTGCACGGCATCCATGCGCGCTTCGTCTCGCTGCAGACGGCCGACCGCCATCCCTCGAAGCCGCACCCGTCGATGGTGCTGGAAGCGATGCGCGACGCCGGCGCGGCGCCCGAGGCGACGGTCGTCGTCGGCGACACGAGCTACGACATGGCAATGGCGGCGGCCGCGGGCGCTGCCGGGATCGGCGCGGGCTGGGGCTATCACGAGCCGGACGAGCTGATTGCGGCCGGGGCGGTCGCGGTGGCCGGCCATCCGCGCGACGTCTTGTCACTGATCCGGGAGCGGGTGCATGGATGACGAACGCGTCTGGCGGCGGCGGCTGCTCGGCTACACGCTGGTGCGGTTCGCCGGCCTGGCGATCTTCTTCCTCGGCCTGGCGATCGTCTACACCGACCTGCTGCGTCCCGGCGGCTGGCCGCAGGTCGGCGCGGTGGTCGCGATCCTCGGCGCGATCGACGCGCTGTTCGCGCCGAGGCTGCTCAAGAAAAGCTGGGAGCTGCAGGACCGCGACAAGGAATGAAGCGGTTCTGGAAGGCGGTTTCGGTCGAGCCCGAGGGCGGCGGCTGGGGCATCGCGCT
>DASTID010000159.1:0-2677 GCA_035717905.1 Sphingomicrobium sp.
ATGAAGTTCTTCGCCGACACCGCCGAAATATCCGAGATTCGGGAGCTCGCGGCGACCGGCCTGCTCGACGGCGTGACCACGAATCCCAGCCTCGTGCACAAGTCGGGCCGCGACTTCCTCGAGGTGGTGAAGGAAATCGCCGGAGTCGTGGCCGGCCCCGTCTCGGCCGAAGTCGTCGCGCTCGATTTTGACGAGATGATGCGCGAGGCGGCGGCGCTGCGGACAATCGCCGACAATATCGCGATCAAGGTGCCGCTGACCCCCGACGGCCTCAAGGCGTGCAAGGCGCTGACCGGTGACGGCGCGATGGTCAACGTCACGCTGTGCTTCTCGGCCGCCCAGGCGCTGCTCGCGGCCAAGGCCGGCGCGACCTTCATCTCGCCGTTCGTCGGCCGCCACGACGACGTCAGCTTCGACGGCATGGCCCTGATCGCCGACATCCGCCTGATCTACGACCATTACGAGTTCCCGACTCAGATCCTGGTCGCCAGCGTCCGCCACCCGATGCACGTGGTCGAGGCGGCGAAGATCGGCGCCGACGTGATGACCGCGCCGCCAAAGATCATCTGGCAGCTGTTCAAGCATCCGCTGACCGATCTCGGGATCGCGAGCTTCCTCAAGGACTGGCAGGCGACCGGGCAGCAGATCGGCTGACGCCCTTCGCTCGGCAATCGCGATTAACTTTCGCGCAACCCTTGCGCGTAACTCTTTCCTAACGGCTCGGGACTTAGGGTGTCCCATCCTGCGAGTGGACTGCAGGCCGGGGCGCATTGCGCTCCACTAGTTGGAACCGAGGAGCGAAGACCATGAGCAAGTTTCTGAAGCTGATCAAAAATACGAAGGGTGCGACCGCGATCGAATACGGTCTGATCGCCGCCCTGATCGCCGTTGCTGCCATCGCCGCGATGCAGAACATCGGCACGAAGCTCAGCACGACCTTCAACAACGTTTCGAACTCGCTCTAAGCGCCAGCTTGAGAGCCAGTGGGCGGCGGCGTCGAAAGGCGCCGCCGCTTTCGTTTGTGCGGCCGCTCGAACGCGTTGGATAGGAAATTAACTGCTGTAGGCTTATCCTGGCGCGCGATGGGCAAGGTGATCCAGTTCGAGGAGCGGGCGGTCGCGACGCTGCGCGAGCGCCTCGGCGCCGCCGAGGAAGCGAACCAGGACCTGATCGCCTTCGCCCGCGGCCATTCGGGCGCGGTCGCCTCGATCCACGCCGCGGTGCTTGCCGCGATGGACACCGACAGCTTCGACCGGCTGCTTCATGTGGTCACCCAGGAATGGCCGTTGATCCTCGGCATCGACGCGGTGGCACTGTCGCTGATCGTCGGCGACGAGGGCTTCCGCGCCGACGGTTCGGGCGTGAAGCGGGTCGATCGCCGGATCGTCGCGCGCGCGATCGATCAGGTCGAAGGGGTCGAGATGCGCACCGTCGAGCGCGGTCATCCCTTGTTCGGCCCCGCCTGCGACCTCGTCCGTGCCGAGGCCCTGATCCGCGTCGAAAGCGAGCCGCCGTTGCCGTGCGGGCTGCTCGCGCTTGGGCAGCGGGAGGCGCTCAGCATCGACGCCCGGCACGGCTCGGAATTGCTGCTGTTCCTCGGGCGCAGCCTTGCGGCTATGATCCGCCGGTGGCTGACCGACAGGCCGAGCTGAACCCATCGCCGGCGCACCGGCTCGCCGCGTCGTGGGCCGGGCATCTGCAATATGACCGCCGCCGCTCGCCGCACACGGTACGCGCCTATGTCGCCACCGCCCACCGGCTGATCCACTTCCTGGCCTGCTACCGCGGCGAGGAGGTTGGGCCCGCCGAGTTGCAATCGCTGAGCTCGGCCGACCTGCGCGCGTTCCTTGCGCAGCGGCGAAGCGAAGGGCTCGGCGCAGCCTCGGCCGCGCGCGAGCTTTCGGGCGTCCGCGCCTTCCTCAAATATGCCGCCGAGCAGCGCGGCGGCGTCGCGCAGCTGCCGCGCACCCGCGCGCCGAAGCGCCCGCGGACGCTGCCGCGACCGGCCTCGCCGGACGACGCGATGGGCCTGGCCGAAAATGCCGCCGAGGCGGCCAGCGCGCCGTGGCTCGGCGCGCGCGACCTCGCCATCCTGCTGCTGCTCTACGGCGCGGGGCTGCGCGTCGCCGAGGCGCTGTCGCTGACCGCGCGGGCGTTGCCGATCGGCGCGACGCTTCGGGTAACCGGCAAGCGCGGCAAGACGCGCATCGTGCCGGTCGTTCCCGCGGTCCGCGAGGCGATCGAGAGCTATCTGCGCGTATGCCCCTATCCGGTGAGCGGCGACACGCGGGTGTTCCTCGGCGCGCGGGGCGGACCGCTCAACCCCGACCTGGTGCGGCGCGCGGTCGCCGCGGCGCGACGCCGGCTCGGCCTGCCCGACAGCCTGACTCCGCACGCGCTGCGCCACAGCTTCGCCACGCATTTGCTGGCGCGCGGCGCGGACCTGCGTTCGCTGCAGGAACTGCTCGGCCATGCGAGCCTGTCGTCGACGCAGATCTATACGGCGGTGGACGCGGCGCGCCTGCTCGACGTTTATCGCCACGCCCACCCCCGCGCCTGAGCAGAGGCCGAAGAATCGAGGCCGCGGCGGAGCGGCTAGTGGGGCTGCCGTCCCGCCGCGACAAGCAGGTCTCTACGCGGGACAGGTAAACCGAACCTCAGCCAAATAACCGTTGTG
>DASTID010000160.1:0-4169 GCA_035717905.1 Sphingomicrobium sp.
ATGTGCAATCCAATCGCGGCACCCAACGGGCAGAGCCATAGCGAGCCCATGTTGACGAACGGCGCGAGGAATCGCCGATAAAGCAGCACCAGCACCGCGAAGACGAGCCCGACTCCCGCGAGCAGCGCGACGATGAAATTCTGCACCATCTCGGCCTGCCACTTCTGCGCACCGAGATCGAGTTTGTGAACGCCTTGCGGCAGGTTCTTGAGAGCGGGCAGCTGATTGATCTGCGGCCACACGTCGCCGGTCGTCATCCCGGGCGCGAGGTCCGCGCCGACTTGCGTGCGTCGCTCCTGGTTCGTGCGCTGGATCGTGGTCGGGCCCGCGCCGAAGCCGATTTCCGCGACCGACTTGAGCGGTACCGAGCCGCCGTTCGACGTCGGCACCGGAAGATTCTGGAGCACCGCCAGGTCGCGGCGCGAGTTCTCCGACAGTGACACCTGGATCGGCACCTGCCGGTCGGACAGCGAGAATTTGGCGCTGTTCTGCTCGATGTCGCCGAGCGTCGCGATGCGGATCGTCTGGCTGAGTGCCGCCGTCGTAACCCCGAGATCGGCGGCGAGATCGAAGCGCGGCTTGATCGTGATCTCCGGCGCCGGCGTGTCGCCCATCACGCGCGGCGCGCGGAGGCCAGGAAGAGACGCCATCTCATCGGCGATCTTCACTGCCGCGGCGTTGAGCTTCACCGGATCCTCGCCGCCGAGATAGATCATGATATCGCGCCCGCCGCCCGGGCCTCCGCCGTTCTGGCTCTGGAAGGTCACGCGCGCGTCCGGGATCTTCGCGAGCTCGGGCGCGAGGGAGCGCTCGAACTCAGTGCTCGTCTGGTCGCGATCCTGCTTGAGCACGACGTTGAGCCGTCCCGAACCGACATAAATGCGCTCGAACACATGCTCGACGTTGTGATTGGCACCGACGATGGCAGCCGCGCGATCCGCGACCGTTTCGGTCTGATCGAGCGTGGCGCCCGGCGGCATGTCGATGTTCACCGCCGAATAGTCGTTATTCAGCGGCGGCTGAAAGCTCATCGGCAGCGTGATCAGGAAAATGCCGGTCAAAATGAGGGCGCCGAAGCCTGCTCCGACCATGTACATCCGGTGATCGCGGAACATTGACTTGAACTTGCCCCAGCGGCCCGGGTTCCGCGCGGCATAGGCATGGGCCTTGCTGGTATCGAGCGACCAGCGGAGCAGACCGAGATATCGCTCCATCGTCTTGCCGGCGGCGTGCGGCTGGATGCCGTGGCTGCGCAGGAAGTAAGCGGCGATGAGCGGCGTGATCATGCGCGCGACGAGAAGGCTCATCAGCACCGCGATCACGACGGTGAAGCCAAATGCCTTGAAGAACTGGCCGGCGAGGCCGGGCATCAGCGCGACGGGCAGGAACACGGCGACGATCGACATGGTCGTCGCGAGCACGGCGAGGCCGATTTCGTCGGCGGCGTCGAGCGCGGCCTGATAGGCGCTTTTGCCCATGCGCATGTGCCGGACGATGTTCTCGATCTCGACGATCGCGTCGTCGACGAGCACGCCGGCGACGAGGCTTAATGCCAGGAGCGACAGGCCGTTCAGGTTGATGCCGATCAGGCTCATGAACCAGAAGGCCGGGATCGCCGAAAGCGGGATCGCGAGGGCCGAAATGGCGGTGGCGCGAATGTCGCGGAGGAACAGGAGCACCACGAGCACCGCGAGGATCGCGCCTTCGATCAGGCCTTCCATCGCGGAGCTGTATTGGTCCTTGGTGTACTGCACCTGATTGACGATCTCGGAGAAATGGACCCGCGGGTCGTCTTTCTCGATCTTGTGCAGCTCCTTCCAAACCTCGTTGTAGACGGTGACGTCCGATGCGCCCTTCGCGCGCTGAACATTGAAGCTGATTACCTGCCGGCCGCCGAGCTTGGCGAGCGTGCGCTGCTCCGAGTAAGAATCCTTGACGGTCGCGATGTCCGCCAGCCGGACGGTCCGGCCGCCGGGCAAAGCTATTTGCGTTTGCGATAGGTCGTAGGCGTCTTCCGCATTGCCCATGATGCGGACGCCCTGCTCGGAGCCCGCAATCTCGGCGCGCCCTCCGGCCGCGTTCATATTGGTCTGGCGTAGCTGCTGATTGACCGCGGCCGCCGTGATGCCCTGCGCCTGCAACGCCGCGGGATCGAGAATGACGCGAATTTCGCGGTCGACGCCACCTTCGCGAGAGACCGCCGCAACGCCGGAAAGGCCTCGAAGGTCCTTGCCGATGTCGTTGTCGACGTACCAGCTCAATTGCTCGAGGCTCATGTCGCTGGTCTCGACGGCGACGTAGACGATCGGGTCGCCCGCGATGTCGACGCGATCGACCTGGGGCTCGAGGATGCCTTCGGGCAGATCGCTTCTCGCCTGCGAGACGGCGTTGCGAACGTCGTTCACCGCCCGATCGATTGGCGTGCCGATCTGGAACTGGATGAAGGTGTTGCTGAAACCTTCGCGGACGCTGCTGTCGATCTCGTCCACGCCATTGACGCCGCGAACCGCGGCCTCGATCTTCTGCGTGACCTGTTTTTCCATCTCGGTCGGCGCGGCGCCCGGCTGGCTCACCCCCACAGTCACACCGGGAAAGTCGATGTCCGGATTGTTGGTGACGGTCATTTCGGCGAACGCAATCAGGCCGGCGAGCATCAGCCCGACGAACAGCACGATCGGGGGAACCGGATTACGGATGCACCACGACGAGATGTTACGGAAATTCATGAAACTTGAGACTCTTCCACTCGCCTAGTGCGCGGCCTCGCGCTTGGGCTTCACCTTCTGCCCGGGGTTGAGGAACGGCCCGGCGGATAGCACAACTGCCTCATTGCCCGACAGACCTTCGGCGATGGTGACGCCATTGTCGCTGACGTTGCCGATCTTGATGTTGCGGCGCTCGACCTCGTTCTTGCTGTTGACGATGTAGACATAATTGCCTTTCTCATCGCTCAGCACGGCGCTCTGCGGGAGCATCGGGGAGTCGGTCGAGCCGGCGGTGATCTTCGCTTCGGCAAAGCCGCCCGGGCGCATCGCGCGGCTATAGGGAACGGCGATGCGCACTTCGCCGAGCCGGGTTTGCGGGTCGATGGTCGGCGCGACTTGCCAGACGGTGCCGGAGACGCCGTCGTCCGACCCGATCGGCGTAACCTGCGCTGGCATTCCGACGTGGACGGCCGCGAGATCCTGCTGGGCGAGCTGCGCCTTCATCTCCATCCTGCCGCCTTCGGCGAGGCGGAACAACGCGCCTGAACCCGGGCTGACGATCTGGCCGAGCTCGACGTTGCGCTCGAGCACCAGGCCGTCCGACGGCGCGACGACGTTGAGCTGGCCGATCTGCGCGCGGGTGGCGCCGAGCTGCGCCTGCGCTACCTTGACCTGGGCCACCGCCGCGTCTCGCGCGGCCTTCTTGGCGTCGATTTCGGCCTTCGAAATGAATCCGCGGCCCTGCAGCGCCATCGCGCGGTCGTAATCGTTCTGCGCGAGCGCCGCCTGGGCCTTCGCCGCCTCGACCTGCGCAGCCTGCTGGGCCGCCTGCTGCGTCTGGACCGACCGGTCGACCACCGCGAGCACCTGCCCGGCGCGCACCCAGCTTCCGGCATCGACAAGCACGCGGACGACCCGGCCGCCCTGGCCGGCGATGCCGACGGGCTGGTCGCGCCTCGCGCCGATTGGACCGCTGGCGGTGACGACGCGCCCGACCTGGCTTTGTCCCGGCACCACGACGGTCACGGTCGGGACCTGGCCCGCGGCGCCGCCGGCCTGAGGCGTGCCGCTCGGTGAGCCTTCGCGCATCAGCGCGAATGCGACGATGAGCACGGCGACGACGGCGATCACGCCGACGATGAGCCACCGCCGCCGGCGCGAGCGGTCGACAACCACCAGATTGTCCGAGGAATAGAGTGACGTTTCCCGGTTCATTCTTCCCTGCCCGTTACGATTGAGTTTCAGCATGCCCTGTGGCCGCTGTATTACCTCAATAAGGCACCCTGCGCAACAGACCGCAGGAGACCCCCTTATGCCAGTCGAATTCGACTAACGGCGGCACTTGTTTCGCGAGCGCGCGTTGGCTCATGCGAGGTGAAGGTCGGTTGAACGGCCGGCAATAACAAGGGGAAACTTAATGGCGGACTATGGAATTATCGGCTGGATCGTCATCGGCGGCATCGC
>DASTID010000161.1:0-8151 GCA_035717905.1 Sphingomicrobium sp.
TTTTTTGTCCGCTCATCCTGAGTAGGGCCCCGGACTATGATCCGGGGTTGTCGAAGACCCGTATCGAAGGACCATGAGCGAAGACGTCATCATCTCCGTCGAGGGCGGAGTCGGCCGGATCCGGCTGAACCGCCCGAAGGCGATCCACGCGCTGACCACCGCGATGTGCGAAGCCATGAGCGCGGCGCTGCTCGAGTGGCGCGCCGACGACAATGTGCAGGCGGTGCTCATCGACCATGCGTCCGGCCGCGGCTTTTGCGCCGGCGGCGACGTCGTGACGCTGGCGCGCAGCGGCTCGGACGACGCGAGCGATGCGAAGCGCTTCTTCTTCGCGGAATATCGCCTCAACCATCTGCTGTTCAGCTATCCCAAGCCGACCGTCGCGATCATGGACGGGATCACCATGGGCGGCGGCGTCGGCATCTCGCTGCCGTGCGAGTTCCGCGTCGCGACCGAGAACACGCGCCTGGCAATGCCCGAGACCGGCATCGGCCTGTTCCCCGACGTCGGCGGCGGCTGGTATTTGTCGCGCCTGCCGGGACGCGTCGGCCAATATATGGCGCTGACCGGGGCTCGGCTCGACGGCGCCGAATGCCTCTACCTCGGCCTCGCCACCCATTATGTCGAGCAGGCCTCGCTCGAGGAGATGGTCGAGCGGATCGAGAGCACACCGTCGCGGCTCAAGGGCGCGATCCAGGGCCAATCGGCCAACGAGCCGGATGCGAAGATCGCCGAGACGCTGCCCAACATCACGAAATTGTTCGCGTCGGATCGCTACGAGGATGTCCTGGCCGCGCTCGGCGCGGATGATTCGGAGTGGGCCGACAGCGAGCTCGCGACGCTGAGCACCAAGAGCCCCTTGTCGTGCAAGGTTTCGCTTCGGCTGCTGGCCGAAGGCGCCGGGCGACCCAGCTTCACCGACGAGATGGCGGCCGAATATGCGCTCGCCGGCCGCGTCGTTCGCACCCACGATTTCCGCGAGGGCGTGCGGGCGCTGCTGATCGACAAGACGGGTGACCCGCAATGGGACCCGGCGACGCCCGAAGGGGTGACCGACGAGATGCTCGACGTGCTGTTCGCGCCGCTCCACGGCAGCGAGGCGTGGACGCCATTTCCGGAGACTGAAAAGTGAGCGATTACAAGACGATACTGGTCGAGCAGCGCGGCGCGGTGACGCTGGTCACCCTCAACCGCCCGCAGGCGCTGAACGCGCTCAACAGCGAGGTGCTGACCGAGCTGATCGCGGCGTTCGCGGCCTATGATGCGGACGACGGCCAGCGCTGCCTGGTGCTGACCGGCTCGGAGAAAGCGTTCGCGGCGGGCGCCGACATCAAGGAGATGCAGCAGCAACTCTTCGCCGACATGTACTCGGCCGACTTCTTCGGCGGCTGGGAAAAGGTCACCGCGACGCGCAAGCCGTGGATCGCCGCGGTCACGGGCTATGCGCTCGGCGGCGGATGCGAAGTGGCGATGATGGCCGACTTCATCATCGCCGCGGACTCGGCGAAGTTCGGCCAGCCCGAGATCAAGCTCGGCGTCTCGCCTGGCATGGGCGGCTCGCAGCGCATGGCGCTGGCGATCGGCAAGGCCAAGGCGATGGAGATGTGCCTGACCGGGCGGATGATGGGCGCCGAGGAGGCCGAGCGTTCGGGGCTCGTCGCCAAGGTCGTGCCGGCGGACCAGCTGGTCGACGAGGCGATCAGGACCGCCGAAGCGATCGCCGCCATGCCGCCGCTCGCCGCGATCGCGGTCAAGGAAATGATCAACGCGGCGTTCGAAATGCCGCTGGCGCAGGGCCTGCGCTTCGAGCGGCGGCTGTTCCACGGCCTGTTCGGGACCGAGGACCAGAAGGAAGGCATGACCGCCTTCGTCGAGAAACGGCCCGGGGATTGGAAGGGACGATAAGATGGCCCGCATCGCATTCATCGGACTTGGGCACATGGGCGGCGGAATGGCGCCGAACCTGGTCAAGGCCGGCCACGAGGTCCGCGCGTTCGACCTCAGCGAGGAAGCCCTGAAGCAAGCGACCGACCAAGGCTGCCTGCCCGCCGGTTCGACGGAGGAAGCGTGCCGCGACGCCGAGGCGGTGATCACCATGCTTCCGGCCGCGCGCCACGTGCTCGACGTCTACCGCGGCCACGTGTTCGGCTCGGCGCCGCGCAGCGCGATCCTGATCGACTGCTCGACCATCGACGTCGCTTCGGCCCAGGCGATTGCGCAGGAAGCGGAGTCGGACGGCTTCATGATGGTCGATGCGCCCGTTTCCGGCGGAATTGCCGCAGCGGCGGGCGGCACGCTCGCCTTCATGGTCGGCGGCTCCGACGAGGCCTTCGAGCGCGCGCGGCCGCTGCTCGACCCGATGGCCAAGGCGGTGATCCACGCCGGCGGCCCCGGCGCGGGACAGGCCGCGAAAATCTGCAACAACATGATCCTCGGCGCGACCATGGTGGTTACCTGCGAGGCGTTCGTCCTCGCGCAGAAACTCGGGCTCGACCCGCAGGTATTCTTCGACATCTCCTCGCAGGCCTCGGGCCAGAGCTGGTCGATGACCAGCTACGCGCCGGTCCCGGGCGTCGGGCCGAAGACGCCCGCCGACAATGATTACGAGGGCGGGTTCGCGGCCGCGCTGATGCTCAAGGACCTGAAGCTCGCGCTCGAGGCCGCGGAACACGCCGGCGTCGAGGTGGAAATGGGCGAGGAAGCCGAGGAAGAATACGAGAAATTCGTCGAAGCCGGCGGCGGGAACAAAGACTTCTCGGGAATCATCAAAATGATCGACGGGAGCTGGAAAGCCCCGGATCAGCAATAGGAGACCCCATGCGCCCTGCCCTGTTTGCAACAACTGTCGCTTTCGCTTTTCTCGCCGCCTGCGGAGGTCCGGACTCGAGCCAGGCCAACAACGCGCAGGCGAACATCGCCGGCTCGGCGCAGCCGCCAGCGGCCGCCGCGGGCAGCAGCGCGGCGGTGACCCCGCTGCCGACCACGGCTCCGGCGAGCAGGGACGAAGCGCTCAAGATCATGCACGAGCGCCACGAAGGCATGGAGCATATGGGCGACGCGACCAAGGCGATCGGCCGCGAGCTCAAGGCGGCGGCGCCCGACGTCGCGAAGATCGCCTCCTCCGCGGAGGCGATCACCGGCTTCGCCCCGAAGGTCCCGTCGCTGTTCCCGCCCGGAACCGGGCCAGACGTCGGCAAGACCGGCGCCAAGCCCGAAATCTGGCAAACGCCGGAGGATTTCGCGGCCAAGGCGCATGACTTCCAGCTTGCCGCGCAGGCGTTCGCATCCGCGGTCAGCGGCGGCGACGCGGCCGCGATCAAGACCAGCTTCGGCGACCTCGGCAAAAGCTGCAAGGCGTGCCACGACAAATATCGCGCGAAGATGAAGCACTGAGCTTGCACGGCCGCGCCACCCGGCCGGTCTGGGACCTGCCGATCCGCCTGTTTCACTGGATGCTCACCGCGCTGATCGGGTTCAGCTGGTGGTCGGTCAAATATGGTCACACCGACTGGCACATCTGGTCGGGCATCGCGATCCTGACCTTGCTCATTTTCCGGCTGTTGTGGGGGCTGTTCGGAAGCTCGACGGCACGCTTCGCCAATTTCGTGCGCAGCCCGGGCGCGGTCGGCGCGTATTTGCGCGGGCAATGGAGCGGCATCGGCCACAATCCCCTCGGCGCGCTCAGCGTGCTCGCGCTGCTCGGCGCAGTCGCGGTGCAAGTCGGCCTCGGCCTGATCGCGCAGGACGAGGACGGCCTTTATGCGGGCCCGCTGTCGCTCCTCGTTCCCTCCGATACGTCCGACGCCGCGCGCGACCTTCACGAGACCTGGTTCTACGTCCTGCTCGCGCTGATCGCGCTGCACGTCGCTGCCATCCTCTACTACCGCCTGCGCGGCCGGGCGCTGACCAAAGCGATGATCACCGGCAGGGCCGTGCTCGATCCGGCAAGCGAGCCGATGCGCGCCGGCAAATGGTGGGCGGCGCTGCTCTGCCTCGGCGCCGCGGTCGGAATCGCGCGCTGGGTGGTCGCCGGCGCGCCGCCCTTTGGTCCTTGATTGCAACGCATCGCGAGGCCACATCGCGCTCATGCTGATCCGCACCGAGCAAACGCCCAACCCGGCGACCCGCAAGTTCCTTCCCGGCGAGACGGTGATGGACACCGGCACGCGCGACTTGGCGGACGCGCAGTCGGCGGAAGCCTCCCCGCTCGCCGCGGCGCTGTTCGCGAGCGGCATGGTCGAGGGCGTGTTCTACGGCCGCGACTTCATTTCGGTGACCGCGGCGCCCGGCGTTGCGTGGCCGGACCTGGAGCCGGTCGTGCTCGAGGTCCTGCTCGACCATTTCGTCAGCGGCGCGCCATTGTTCGCGCCGGGTAGCGCCGCGGGCATCCACGTCGCCGACGAATCGACCTTCGACGAGGACCCCGCGGACGCCGACATCGTCGACCAGATCAAGGAGCTGATCGAGACGCGGGTGCGTCCCGCGGTCGCGCAGGACGGCGGCGATATCGTCTACAAGGGCTACAGGGACGGGCGGCTGTACCTCAGCATGCACGGCGCCTGCTCGGGCTGCCCGTCGTCGACCGTGACCCTTAAGCGCGGCATCGAGAGCCTGATCCGCCACTACGTCCCCGAGGTCGAATCGGTCGAGGCCGTTTAACTGCGGGGGGCTTGCGGCGTTGCGCCGCATGTGACCACTATCCCATCCATGCTTCTGGCGTTCGACACTTCGACCGCAGCCTGCACCGCCGCCCTGTTCGACGGAGCGGGCGCTTGCGTGTCTCGCGCGGACGAGCAGATCGGCCGCGGCCATTCGGAGCGGCTGGTGCCGATGATCGCCGAGCTGCTCGAGGGCGCGAAGCCCGAGCGCATCCTGGTCGGAGTCGGTCCGGGCAGCTTTACCGGCCTCAGGGTCGGGATTGCAGCGGCGCACGGCCTCGCCATTGGCTGGGGCGCCGAGCTGGCCGGCTTCTCATCGCTCGCCCTTCTTGCCGCCCGTGCCCGCGATGAGGGGCGCGTCGCCGCCGCCGTGCTAGGCGGGCATGGCGAGCTGTTCGTCCAGGAGTTCGGCGAGGACGGCGAGCCGGCCGGCAAGCTCCTCAACCTCGGGCCGTCAGCGGCCGCTGCCGCGGTTTCGGCGCAAACCGTCATAGGCTCCGGTGCGCGCTCGCTGGTCGACGCACGCGGTTGGGGCGAGGCGCGCGACGCCTGGCCTTCGGCCGCCGACGTGCTGCTGCTGCCTCATGCGCTCCGGACGCTGGCGCCGAGACCAGTGTATGCCCGCGCCCCGGACGCGCGCGCTTTGGCCGCGGCATGATGGCGACGATCGAACGCTCGGTCCGGCTCGAGCCCGGCGCATCGGACGACCTCGATTCGGTGATGACCGTAATGGAAGCGGCGTTCGGCACCCGCTACGGCGAAGCGTGGACGCGCTCGCAATGCGCGGGGATCCTGCCGATGGCCGGAGTCCGGCTGACGCTTGCGCGCGACCCCGCGAGCGGCGAGACCGTCGGCTTCTCGCTGGTCCGCGGCGTCGCCGACGAATCGGAACTCCTCCTGCTGGCCGTCCACCCCGACCGGCGCCGCGAGGGAATTGGCACGCGGCTGCTCGAACAGTTCATCGATTGCGCGCTCGTCAGCGGAGCCGGCCGGGTCCATCTCGAAGTGCGGGACGGTAACGCCGCGATTCACATGTATCGAAGCGCCGGCTTCGTGGCCGTGGGCAGACGGCGCAACTATTATCTGGCTGCCGACGGCCGCAAGTTCGATGCGCTGACCTTCGCCCGCGAGATTTGACCTTCGAATCACGCCGGCTTTGCCCCTGCGAAGTTGCGCTAAGCGGAGGGCGCGCCTAGTGCCGAAGCGCGCAACTTCAGTGCTGCGCAATTCCTCTGCTCTTTTTCAGGAAGCCCCGAATGGCCGACAATGAAAACGCCGACGACACTTTGCTGACACTTACCGCCGACATCGTCGCCGCGCACGTCAGCAACAATAGCGTTGCCGTCAACGACTTGCCGACGCTTATCCAGAACGTTCATTCGGCGCTGACCGGCATTTCGCCGCGGGCCGCCGCGTCCGAGCCGCGGCCCGAGCCCAAGGTGCCGATCCGCTCTTCGGTCAAGCCCGACTACATCGTCTGCCTGGAAGACGGGAAGCGCCAGAAGATGCTCAAGCGCCACCTGATGACCAACCACGGCATGACGCCGGACCAGTATCGGCAGAAGTGGGGCCTGGCGGCCGACTATCCGATGGTCGCGCCCAATTATGCCGAGCAGCGCCGGACGCTGGCCAAGTCGATTGGCCTCGGCACCAAGCGGCGGCGCACGCGCGCCAAGTGAGTGCCGCGCTGGACGATGTCGCGGCTCGTGCCTAAATTCGACGCATGAGCCGCAACATCGACATCGAGGCGCTGTGCGCCGACAAGGGACTGCGGATCACCGAGCAGCGCAAGACCATCGCCCGCGTGCTCGGCGACAGCGAGGACCATCCCGACGTCGAGACGCTGCACGCGCGCGCCGCGGCGATCGACTCCAACATCTCGATCGCGACGGTCTATCGCACCGTCCGCCTGTTCGAGGAGGCCGGCATCCTCGAGCGGCACGAGTTCGGCGACGGCCGCTCGCGCTATGAAGCCGCATCGGAGAGCCACCACGACCACCTGATCGACGTCGAGACCGGCAATGTCATCGAGTTCGTCGACGAAGATCTCGAGACGCTGCAGAAACGGATCGCCGAGAAGCTCGGCTTCCGGCTCGTCGACCATCGCATGGAGCTCTACGGCGTCGCGCTCGACCGCGATCACTGACGACAACCGGCCGCGGCTCGGCCTGCGCGGCGGCCTGCGCGTCGCCGGCTTGCTGCTGCTGTTCGCGGTCGTCGCCCCGATCCATTTCGTCACGAAGCTGCTGGCCGGCCGGTCGCGCTGGCCGGCGCGGTTCCTTGCCGCTGCCGCATGGATCGTCGGCGCGCGGGTCCGCGTCACAGGAGGTCCGCTCCGGCCGCACACGCTGCTCGTCTCCAACCATGTCAGCTGGCTCGACATCCTGGTGCTCGGCGGCGCGACCGATTGCGCGTTCGTGTCCAAGGCCGAGCTCGGCCATCCGTTGATTCACTGGCTCGCCGACCAGAATGCAACGGTTTACGTCAAGCGCGGGCATCGCAAGGGCGCGAAGGACCAGGCGGTGGCCATCGCCAGGGCGCTGGAGGGCGACAAGCCGGTGGCGCTATTTCCGGAGGGCACGACCGGTCCGGGCACGCAGCTGCTGCCGTTCCGCTCGACCTTGCTCGAAGCCGCGAATTTCGCGGCGGAGGACGTCGCGATTCGGCCCGTCGCGATGGACTATGGCGAGGCGGCGGACGAGATCGGCTGGTATGAGGAAAGCGGCAAGGACAATGTGTTGCGCCTGCTCGGCCGGCGCGGCCCATTGCCGGTGACGGTCCACCTTCTCGCTCCGCTCGACCGCGCGCTCGACCGCAAGCAGCTCACCGAGGCGGCGCGCGGCGCGATCGTCGCAACGCTCCGCTTCAAGTCCGCCGCCCACTCGCCTATAGGCGGCGGCGAATGACTCCCAAGACTTTCAAAATCAAAAGCTTCGGCTGCCAGATGAACGTCTATGACGGCGAGCGCATGGCCGAGCTGCTCGGCGCGCAAGGTATGGCGCCGACCGCCGATGGCGATGAGGCCGACCTCGTCGTGCTCAACACCTGCCACATCCGCGAGAAAGCGGCCGAAAAGGCCTATTCGGACGTCGGGCGGCTCAAGCGCGAGGACGGGTCGAAGCCGCTGATCGCGCTCGCCGGCTGCGTCGCCCAGGCCGAAGGCGCCGAGGCGAAACGGCGCTCGTCGCTGATCGACATCGTCGTCGGCCCGCAAGCCTATCACCGGCTGCCCGACATGGTCGCCGAAGCGTCGCGCGGCGGTCGCCCGGTCGACACCGACATGCCGGCGATCTCCAAGTTCGACGCGCTTCCGGCGCGGCGGCGGGCGAGCCCGAGCGCTTTCCTGACCGTCCAGGAAGGCTGCGACAAATTCTGCACCTACTGCGTCGTGCCCTATACTCGCGGCGCCGAGATTTCGCGGCCATGGCAAGACATTGTCACTGAAGCCCACGCCCTCGTCGACGGCGGCGCGCGCGAGATCGTCTTGCTCGGG
>DASTID010000162.1:0-7546 GCA_035717905.1 Sphingomicrobium sp.
AGGAAGGCGATGGTCGAGCCCTTGCCGTTGGTCCCGGCGACGTGGAAGATCGGCGGAAGCTTGTCCTGCGGCCGGCCGAGGCGGTCGAGCAGCTCGGCGATGCGCTCGAGCCCGAGCCGGTCGCCGGCCGGCGAGACCATACCGAGACGGTCGAGCTGCGCCTGGATACCCGGATGCGTCGAGCGCGCAAAGTCCATCAGCTCCTCCCCGCGAGCATAGCTCGCGGGGAGGGGGACCATCGAACGAAGATTCGATGGTGGAGGGGTTTGGCGCCGACCCCTCCACCACTCAGCTTCGCTGAGCGGTCCCCCTCCCCATCGCTCCGCGATAGGGAGGAGCGGGTCACGCTGCTTCCTTCGCCTCCGGAGCGAGGTACGAAATCAGCAGCGCGAGCTTGTCCTTCAGCTCGGAGCGCGGGACGACCATGTCGATCATCCCGTGCTCGAGCAGATATTCGGCGCGCTGGAAGCCCTCGGGCAATTTCTCGCGGATGGTCTGCTCGATCACCCGCTGGCCGGCGAAGCCGATCAGCGCTCCCGGCTCGGCGATCTGGATGTCGCCGAGCATCGCGTAGGAGGCCGTGACGCCGCCCGTCGTCGGGTCGGTCAGGACGACGATATAGGGCAGGCCGGCGTCCTTCAGCTCGGCGATCGCGACGGTGGTCCGGGGCAGCTGCATCAGCGACAGGATCGCCTCCTGCATCCGTGCGCCGCCGGAGGCGGTGAAAATAACGTAGGGGACCTTATCGGCGATCGCGGCGCGGATTCCGGCGAGGAAGGTCGCGCCCACCGCGGTGCCCATCGAGCCGCCCATGAACGCGAAATCCTGAACGCCGAGGACCAGCTTGTGCCCGCCGATCCGGCCGCGCGCGTTGATCAGCGCATCGCGCTCGTCGGTCGCGCTGCGCGCGGATTTCAGGCGGTCGGTGTAGCGTTTGGTGTCCTTGAAGCGGAGCGGGTCCTCGCGAACCTCGGGTGGCGGCAGCACCTCATATTCGGCGGCGTCGAACAATTGCTCGAACCGCTTCTTGGGACCGATACGGTCATGGAAGTCGCAGCGCGGGCAGACGCTGTAATTCTCCTCCCATTCCTTGACGAACACCATCGTCCCGCACTTCAGGCATTTGTGCCACAGGTTCTCGGCGGTCTGGCGCTTGGGCAGGAACGGAATGCCGCTGCGCACGCGGCTCAGCCAACTCATCGGATCACCTCTTTGTTCAAGCTCGCGGCAATGTCGCGGATGGCGGCGGCCGGGTCGGCCGCGGCGGTCACGGGCCGCCCAATCACAAGCACGGAAGCGCCGTCGCCGAGCGCCTGGCGCGGCGTCGCCACGCGTTTCTGGTCGCCGGGCTCGGCGCCGCCGGGGCGCACGCCGGGCACGACGAAAAAGCCCTCGGGCCAGGCGGCTTTCGCCGCGCGGACTTCGGCGCCGGAGCAGACGATTCCGTCGAGGCCGGATTCACGGGCGAGCGCCGCGAGCCGCTGGACCTGCTCCTCGGGCGAGCCGAACACGCCGGCAGACGCGAGGTCGGGAGCGTCGAGGCTGGTGAGCACGGTCACGCCGACGACCTTCGTCCGCGCCGGCGCCGCTTTTTTGGCCGCCTCCATCATCGCCCGCCCGCCGCCCGCATGGACGGTGAGGATCGCCGGCCCGAGCGGCGCGAGCGCTTCGACCGCCTTGGCGACGGTGTTCGGAATGTCGTGCAGTTTGAGGTCGAGAAAGATCGGCAGGGCCAGCGCGGCCAGCTGCTCGGCGCCCTTGGGCCCATTGGCGCAAAAGAACTCGAGCCCGAGCTTGAGCCCGCCCGCATGCTCGCGCACGGCCGCGGCGAGCTCCAGCGCGCGGCCGATGTCGGGCGTGTCGATCGCGACGAAGATCGGGCTCATGGGATGGTCGCCGGCTCCTCGGCCTCGATTGCCGGCGCAACCGGCGGCACGCGCGTGCGGTCGAACGCCTCGAGGCGCCGCCCCAGCGACCAGATCCGTGCGCGCATGATCAGCCAGGTCGGCAGGAAGCCGATCAGGAACACGGCGAGGATCAGTAGCGGGATCTTGATGTCGGCCTGGATGTCGCCCCACAGGTTCAGCGTCACGTCGGCCCAGTTGCGGCTTCCGAACAGGACCGCGACGACGGCGATCAGAACCCACAGCAAGGTCTTGAGGAATTGCATCGCTTTGTCGCTCCCCGGCGGCGCTTTAGGGGAGGCGTGCGGCCAACGCCAGTAACCCCGTTCGTCGCGCCGGGGAATCGTCTCGTCGCAGCACTGGCCCGGCGCCGTTGAGGCGGAGCGATGCGGTCGTAAGACGGTAGCCGGGCGGGGAGGAGAGGCTGTTGGACAGCAAGGTCAAGGTCGCGATCGGCGTGCTTGCGCTGGTGATGGGCGCGTCGTTGTTCGCGACGAGGCCGGTCAGTCCCGCGCGCGACGCCAGCGCCGTGGCCAGCGCGCATCTGCGGCTCGCTTCGCTTGCACCGTCGGCGCGCCGCGACGTCGACTATGGATTGCTCGACCGCCGGCTCAAGGCGCTGATCGACAAGCCGGCGATGGTCGGCCTCGCCGTCGGCGTGGTCGAAAACGGCCGGATCACGTTCCTTCATGGCTATGGCGAGACGGTCGAGGGCTCGGGCGATCCGGTGACTCCCGATACGGTGTTCCGCTGGGCCTCGGTGTCGAAAGGCGTCGCGGCGACGATGGTTGCCAAGCTCGCCGAGCAGGGCAAGATCCGGCTCGACGCGCCGGTCGCCGATTATGCCCCGGACCTCAAGCTGCCGGCGGGCAACGAGTATCGCGCGACGGTCGGCGACCTGCTGTCGCACCGCCTCGGCCTCTATCGCAACGCCTACGACAACAAGCTGGAGGAAGGCCAGGACCCGAGCTTCCTGCGCAGCTCGCTCGCGCAATTGAACCAGATCTGCCCGCCGGGCACCTGCTGGTCCTACCAGAACATCGCCTATGACGCGTCGAGCGAAATGGTCAGCCGCGCCACCGGAATGCCGTACGAGCAGGCGGTCAAGACCACTTTGTTCAACCCGATCGGGATGAGCAGCGGCAGCGTGTCGCTCGCCGGGATCGAGGCCAGCGGGAGCTGGGCGCGGCCGCACAATGCCGGGCGCAAGACCCTCGAAATGTCCGACACTTATTACAAGGTGCCGGGCGCGGGCGGGATCAACAGCGACATCAAGGACATGGCGCTGTGGATGCTCGCGCAGATGGGCGAGATGCCGGACGTGGTCGACGGACATGTGCTCGACACCATCCACGGCCGCTACGTGAAGACGCCGACCGAGCGCGGGCGGCTGCGCAAGTTCCTCGAGCGCCTGGGCGACGCCTGGTACGGCTATGGCTGGCGCAGCTACGATTATGCCGGGCACCGCATCGTCGGCCACCGCGGCGGGATCAACGGCTATCGCTCGCTGATCCTGTTCGACCCCGAGAAGAAGAGCGGCGTGGTCGCCTTGTGGAACAGCAACACCAACCGGCCGGGCGGCCTCGAGTTCGAGGTGATGGACATGATCTATCATTTGCCGTTCCGCGACTGGATGGAGCTCAATGCCAGGGCGCCGTCGCAGGAGATTGCGGGCGCGGACAGCGAGCCGGAGAACGGCGGCGGCGACGCGCCTGGCCGCGGCGGCCGCTAGGGGCTGCGCGCCCTCGCCTTGGAGTCCTTGGCGTCCTTGACCTGCCTGGCCTGCTTCAGATGGGCGAGATACCGGAACGCCATGCCCAGGACCGAGGTCGTCATCCCTGCGATCAGCAGCGGCAGATGCCACCCGGGATCGCCGGGCTTCGGCCAGGCTATCGCGCCGAGCAGGAACACGCTGACGATCGAGGTGAGATAGCCGAAGCCCTGCCAGTCGAATCCCGGCGGCCTGGCGAATTCATTGCCCGGGCGGTCCATGACCGCAGGAACATGTCAGGTCGAACAATGGTTTCGTCGCCAGAACTCTGGCACCAGGAGGAGCTGGCATCATGGCCGAGACCAAGACGCAGGACGCGATCGCGCTGCTGAAGGAAGACCACCGCGAGGTCGAAAAGCTGTTCAAGCAATTCGAGGACGCGAAAGGCGACGGCCGCAAGGAAAAGCTGGCGCGCAAAATCTGCCTCGAGCTTACCGTCCATACCCAGATCGAGGAGGAGATTTTCTACCCCGCTTGCAAGGATGCGGTGGAAGAAGACCTGCTCAAGGAAGGCTATGTCGAGCATGACGCGGCCAAGCTGCTGATCGCCGAGATCGAGGCGAACGAGGGCGGCGAAGACGAGTTCTTCGATTCCAAGGTGCATGTGCTCCAGGAGCAGATCGAGCATCACGTCGAGGAAGAAGAAAAGCCCGGCGGCGTGTTCGCCCAGGCGCGCAAGGGCGACCTCGACCTGAAAGGGCTCGGCGAACAGCTCGCGGCGCGCAAGAAGGCGCTGGTCGAAAGCTTCAAGGCGAGCGGAACGCCCGCGCCCGAGCTCACTACGATGGACGAAGTGTCGGTCTGAAGCGCTGCGCGCGGCGCGTCGTCAGCGCAGCGCCGCGACCCGCGCCGGAGCAGCCGAATCGCGGCGGTAGACGTCGTCGACGAACGCCAGTCGGCCGTCGTCGCCGTGCGCCGTCAGATAGGTGATGTAGATCGGCACCGGGGTCGGCAGCAGCACGTGCTTTTCGGGCTGGTCGGACGCGCCGATATTGTGGCCCAGCATCCAGCGGCCGAGCCGCCCGGCATCCTCCAGTCGGATGCAGCCATGGCTGATGTCGCGGTCGGCCTGCGCGAAGAGATCCTTGTTCGGCGTGTCGTGGAGGTAGATGTCGTAGCGGTTGGGGAAGCCGAACTTGATGTCGCCCATCGAATTGGCCGGGCCTGGAAGCTGGCGCACCTCGACGCTCTGGCGGCCCGCTGCGACCGCCTTCCAGTCGACCTGGTCGGGCGCGATCAGCTCGGCGTCGTCGCCGTAGCTGGTGAAGACCTGATAGCCGTGCGACTTCAGATAGCCGAAGCCCTGGTCGAGGACATTGCGGGCGATCAGGTTGCGCACCAGCTCGTCGCCGACATGCCAATAGGGGTTGACCGTCGCATAATAGATCGTGCTGGCGAGCATCGGCGTCGGCGCCGAGGGCTTGCCGACGACGACCTTCATCGAGTCGACGATGCGGTCGTCCTCGATCATGTACAGCCGCGCCGAAGCGGCATCGACCATGATGTAGCGCTTCTGGAAAGGCATGCTCCGCGCGCGCTGCAGGCTGCCGACCACGCGCGGGTCGAGCTGTCCGCCGGTCGCCTGCATCTCGGCCCAGGCGGCGTCGCGCAGCTGCGCGTACAGCGGGTTCACCTGTGCGGTCGAATGCACGTACGAGGAGAGCGACGGCGCAGCCGCCGCGCGGGTCAGGATCTGCGCCGGCGTGTCGCGGCGCGGCGCCACCCAGCTGTCGGCGAAGGTCATCGCCGGCGGCGGGGTCTGCAGCTTCTGAACGTAAAGCACCCAGGCCGTCGCCAGCAGGCGCTCGGCATTCGACAGTGCGGCGGGGTCGCCGCCGCGAGCCCGCGCCAGCAGCGCGTTCGCCTGCGCGGCGAGCGCCGGTCCGCTGGCGAGGCCGTCGAGCGGTGCGCGCTGGAGCGTGCCGATCAGCGCGGTCGCCGCAGGGCTGTCGGGACCGCCCCGGAGCCACAGCGTCGCGCCATGGCGGCGCGCGTAGAAGCCGTCTACGGCCTGGCCGACCTGCGGCGAGGCGAAGCTCGAGCTTGTTGGTGTGCTCGGAAAAGTTGCCGCTGCGGCGGGCGCGGCAAGACCCGTCAGCGCCGCACAAGCGGCGCCGGCCAGCATCCAGGTTTTCACGGTCTAACTCTTTGTAAAACTGTTGGTTGATTCCATAACGCCCGGAGAGCGCGCGGGTTCAAAAAGATATTGACAAGTCCGCTTATGGGACTCGGGCGAAGATTGCCGCCGGCGGCCGCGAGTCGGATTGGAATGCCTCCCGGAGAAGGCGCCGCCGGCGCCAGGGGACAGGGCGCCGGCGGCTTCGGGAGATAGGGTCAGGCGCCGATCAGGACCGGCGTCCCGATGTCGGTGACGCTGTAGAGCTTTTTGGCGAACGCGCCCGGCAGCCTGACGCAGCCGTGGCTGGCGGCGTAGCCGGGGTTATGGCCGGCGTGGAGCGCGACGCCATATCGGTCGATGCGCTGCATCCATGGCATCGCCGCGTTGTCATATTTCTTCGAATGGTACATCGGCCGCTTGTCGAGCACCGAGAAGATGCCGGTCGGGGTCGGCTTGGCATCCTTGCCGCTGGAGATGGCGGCAACGGCCATCAGCGTGTCGCCGCGATAGAGGTAGGCGAGCTGGTCCGACAGGCTGATGATCACTCGCTCCGGCCCCGCGCTCTGCGGAACGTCGCGCCACAGATAATGGCCGGCCTTGACCGCCTTGGGACCAAAGGCGTCGAGCATGTCGATGCGCGCCTGCGAGGCGGCGTCGCTGGCCTGCATCTGCGCCTGATAGGTTTCGAGCGCCGCGGCGGGATCGGCAATCGCCGTGGCACCAAGAGTGAGCGCGCTCGTTACTGCAAGCGCGTACGCTAGCCGTTTCATTTCACACCTGAATTTATCTATTGACTTTTGCGGATAATGCTTCGCGTCCGAGTCGGGTTCCCTTGGCGAACGTTCGTCCGCCGCGCGGCGCCGTGTCGGCCGGTCGCGGCGCCAGCCGGAATGACACACGAATCGTCCGCCCGCGTGCTATGGCCGAAGCGAAAGGACCCCGCGTCGTGCGACTCACCCGATTGATCTTCTTGGGCGGAGCCATCGCCGGCCTTGCGGCGCTCGTGCGGCGGCCGCGCCCCGCCGCGCCCGAGCAAGCGGCCGAGCCGCCGCGCCGTTCGATCGTCGACGAGGCGGGGATGGAGTCGTTTCCGGCCAGCGACCCGCCGGGCTGGACGCTTGGCCCGGACCGTGGCGACATGGATTCCGATCTGGCGACGCGCGAGCGCGCCCGCGAGCGCGAGCCAGCCCGAACCAACGCCTGAGCCTGGGTTAGTCGAGCCGGAGCATCGTCCGATAAGCGGGGTCGAGCAGGTCCTGCTCCTCGGCGTGGCGCTTGATATAAGCGGCGAAGAACGGGCAGATCGGGATCACCTGAAGCCCGCGTTCGCGCGCCGCAGCAAGCGCCGTGCGGATCAGCGCGGTGCCGAAACCTTGGCCCGCGTGCGCCGGCGGCACTGCGGTGTGGGTGAACATGATCTTGCCTTCGGGCAGCGTATAGTCGGCGATCGCCAGGCTGCCGTCGCCGAGGTCGATCTCGAAGCGATGGCGCCCGGCATTGTCGCGAACGACCGGTGAGGGGACGGTTTCGGGCATCGGCCAACCCTAGACCAGCCTGCGGCCGCGTGCACCTCGGCCCGCGAAGTTTCGTCGGCGGGCCCTGGACTATAATATGTCGTCTGGAGGATTATCACTGATGGCCATCAAGCTGCATTCGAGCTTCGCGGTCCATCCCGGCCCGTGGTTGCGCGTGGAGATCGTCGAGCCGGCGGGATTGAGCGTCACCGCGGCGGCGGACCGGCTGCACGTATCG
>DASTID010000163.1:0-37569 GCA_035717905.1 Sphingomicrobium sp.
GGGCAGCGCGTCGCCGAAATCCGCGAGCGCGGGCCGCGCCTCTCGCCCCTTGATCTCTATGCGCGGATGGAAGCGATCCGCCAGCTTGCCGCCGAGCACGGCCTCGCCGCGCTCGAGCATCTCGCGCGCTGCTCGGCGCAGCTGGCGCTGCTTCCCGGACACCGGATTGCGGTCCAGTCGTGCCTCGAGCATGTCGACGAAGCGCTCGACAGCCGCTCGCCGGGCGACGGCAACACGATCCTCGCGGCGCTCGCCGTCCGTCTTCACTGACACCGTAGGCCGGTTCATGCATTAGAGGCGCAATGCGCGCCTTTTCGCAGCTGCTCGACGATCTCGTCTATACGCGTTCGCGCAATACCAAGCTCAAGCTGATCGGCGACTATTTGAAAGAGGTGCCGGACCCCGACCGCGGCTACGGGCTCGCGGCGCTGACAGCCACGCTCGACATCCCGCACGTCAAGCCGGCCGCGATCCGCGGGCTGGTGGAAGAACGGATCGACCCGGTGCTGTTCCACATGAGCCGCGACTATGTCGGGGACACGGCGGAAACCGTCTCGTTGTTGTGGCCCAAGAGCACAGGCGAGCCGCCGGAAGTCGACGATGCGACGATCAGCATCAGCGAAGCAATCGAGCGGCTGCGGACGGCGTCCAAGATGGATGCGCCGCACGTCCTCGCCGCAATGCTCGACCATCTCGACGCCTCGGGCCGGTTCGCGCTGCTCAAGCTCGCGCTCGGCGAGCTTCGCGTCGGGATCAACGCGCGGCTCGCCAAGCAGGCGCTGGCCGACGCCTTCGGTCTGGAGGTCGATGCGGTCGAGGAGGTGTGGCACGGGCTGACGCCGCCGTTCGCCGAGCTGTTCGACTGGGCCGAGGGACGCGCGGAGCAGCCGGCGGTGCGCGACGTGCCCGTGTTCCGCCCGTTCATGCTCGCCCATCCGCTCGAGGAGACGAGAGTCTCGCTCGACGATTATGCCGCCGAATGGAAGTGGGACGGGATCCGCGTGCAGCTGGTCCACGCCGGCGGCGAGACCCGCATCTACAGTCGCACCGGCGACGACATTTCGAACAGCTTTCCGGACGTCGCTGACGCGTTCCGGACGCCAGGCGTGCTCGACGGCGAGCTGCTGGTGCGCGGGGTCGGCCAGGGCGTCGCCGACAAGCACGGCGGCGCCGCGGCGAGCTTCAACGCGCTTCAGCAACGGCTCGGGCGCAAGAATGTCAGCCAAAAGATGCTGTCGTCCTACCCCGCCTTCGTCCGGCTCTACGACATCCTGTTCGACGGCGAGCAGGACCTGCGCGATCTGCCATGGACCGACCGGCGCGGGCAGCTCGAGGCCTCTGCCGGCGCGCTCGATCCTGAGCGCTTCGACATCTCTCAACTAATCCAGGCGAACAGCTTCGACGAACTCGAAGAACTGCGCGCCAATGCCCGCGACGTCGCCATCGAGGGGATCATGCTCAAGCGCCGCGACAGCCCCTATGTTGCCGGGCGGCGCACCGGCCTGTGGTACAAATGGAAGCGCGATCCGCTGACCGCCGATTGTGTGCTGATGTATGCGCAGCGCGGGTCGGGCAAGCGATCGAGCTATTACAGCGACTACACGTTCGGCTGCTGGGGCGACGGCGATGAGCTGCTGCCGGTCGGCAAGGCCTATTTCGGCTTCACCGACGAGGAGCTGAAATGGCTCGACCGCTGGATTCGCGGCCACACGGTGCAGCGGTTCGGCCCGGTGCGCGAGGTCGAAAAAAGCCTGGTGCTCGAGGTCGCGTTCGATTCGATCCACGCCAGCACGCGCCACAAGTCCGGCCTGGCGATGCGTTTCCCGAGGGTCAGCCGGATCCGGACCGACAAGCCCGCCGCGGAGGCCGACCGCGTCTCCACACTCCAGGCCATGGTCACTTGAAGCGTCCGCGACGCGCGGGCTAAGCCTCGCGCTTCCTTGAGGGGGGTTGTCATGCTCAAACATCTGCTCGCCGGCGCGTGCGCGCTGGTCGCTGCCGTCGCCGCCAATGCCGAGACCTATGCGATCCAGGCCGGCCGGCTGATCGTCGACGCCGCGCAGCCCGAGCGGGGGCCGTCGACGGTGATCGTCGAGAACGGGCGGATCAGCCGCATCGATGCCGGCTTCACCGCCCCAGCGGGGGCGATCGTGGTCGACCAGCGCAGCCGCACGGTGATGCCGGGCATGACCGACGCGCACGTCCATTTGACCCAGACCGCGGGGACGCCCTGGTATGACAGCTTCACCCAGAAATATTCCGACCCTTACGCGACCACGCTCGGCCTGACCCACGCGCTCGAGATGGCGCGCGGCGGCTTCACCACGGTGCGCGATCTGGGCGCGCCGACCGGCGCGATCATCGCGGTCCGCGACGCGGTCGCCGAAGGCCGCTTTCCCGGCCCCAGGATCAAGGTTTCGGGGGCGCCGCTGTCGATCGTCGGCGGGCATGCCGACACCGCGACCGGGCTTCCGCCCGAGCTCGCGGCGGCGGTCAACGAGGCCCACCTCAATTCCTCGGTCTGCACCGGCCCCGACGAGTGCCGCAAGGTGGTGCGCGAGCTGGCCGCCGCCGGGGTCGACGTGATCAAGATCATGGCCACCGGCGGCGTCCTCGATCCCGGCACGCGCGGCCTCGAGCAGCATTTCACCGACGAGGAGATGAAGGCGATCTGCGACATGGCCCACTTCATGGGCTTGAAGGTCGCGGCGCATGCGCACGGGACCAAGGGCATCGATGCGGCCGTGCGCGCCGGAGTCGATTCGATCGAGCACGGCACCTTCATCGATGAGCAGGGCGCCAAAGACATGAAGGCGCGCGGCACATATTATGTGGCGACGCTGCTGGCCTTCAGGGGCGCGGCCAGCCTGATCGGCACCGGCAAGCTTCCGCCGGCATCGGAGGCGAAAGCGCGCGAGGCGTTCGTCGCCTGGGGCAAGGGCCTGAACCTTGCCTATCGCAACGGCGTCAACATCGCGCTCGGCACCGACAGCGCGGTCGCGCCGCACACCGATGCCAACAAGGAGCTTGCACTGATGGTCGAGAAGGGCGGCATGAGCCCGCGCGACGCTTTGATCGCCGCGACCAAGGGCGGGCCGGCGCTGATGGGGCTGTCGGGCGAGACCGGGACGCTGGAGCCGGGCAAGTCGGCCGACCTGATCGCAGTCGAGGGAGACCCGTTGGTCGATCCCAACGCGGTGCAGCATGTCGGCTATGTCATGGTCGAGGGACAACCGATCCCGATGAAAGGCCAGTGATGCGCTCCGGACTGCTTGCCCTTGCCCTGCTGCTTTCAACCGCGGCGTTCGCCGAAGATTCGAGCGCTACCGCGGGCGATGCGCCTTCCGCCGAGGCCAAGGCGGACGCCGACAAGCCCGATCCCGACACGATCAAAGCCAGCGTCGAGGAGATCGCGCAGCCGGTGAAGCGCGCGATCCCCTTCCATGGCCGCAGGCTCGGCTACACGGTCACGCCTGGCACGCTGACCATTCGCAACGACGACGGCGCGCCGGTCGCGAGCATGTTCTACGTCGCCTACACGATGGAGCCGCGCGGCCGTCCACGGCCGGTTACCTTCCTGTTCAACGGCGGCCCGGGCACGTCGAGCATGTGGCTGCACATGGGCTCCTTCGGGCCGATGAAGGTCGACGCCTCGACTCCGGAGATGATCCCCGGCCCGCCGTTCCGCTACGGGCCCAATCCGGACACCCTGCTCGACATCAGCGACCTGGTGTTCATCGACATGCCGACGACGGGCTTTTCGCGCCCGCTCGGCAAGGCGAAGCCCAAGGACTTTTTCGGCGTCGACAAGGATATCGACGCCTTCAGCCGCACGATCGAGCGCTATCTCACCAAATACGGCCGCTGGAACTCGCCCAAGTTCCTCATCGGCGAAAGCTACGGCACGACCCGCGCGGCGGGCCTGTCGAACCATCTCGCCGACCACGGCGTGCAGCTCAACGGCGTGGTGCTGGTCTCGACGGTGCTCAACTTCGCCGACTTCCAGGGCGACCAGTCGTTCATCAACTTCTTCCCGACGCTGGCCGCCGACGCCTGGTACCATGGCAAGATCGAGCCGAAGCCCGAGCTGATGGCGTTCGTCGACGAGGCGCGGGCATTCGCCAGTGGGCCCTACGCATCGGCGCTGCAGAAGGGGAACGCCATCGGCGAGGACGAAAAACGCGCGGTCGCGGCGCAGATGGCGCGCTTCCTCGGCATCTCGGCCGATTACATCGCGCGCTCCAACCTGCGGGTCAGCGACGACCGCTTCCGCCGCGAACTGCTGCGCGACCGCCATCAGATCATCGGCCGGATCGACTCGCGCTATCTCGGCACCGAGGCCGATGCGGCCGGCGGCGGCACGACCTACGATCCCCAGGCGAGCTCGATCACCGGCGCGTTCGTCGGCGCCGCCAACGATTATCTGCTGCGCGACCTCGGCTATCGGACGCCGCTGACCTATCGGCCGAACAATTATGCGGCGATCGGCGACGACTGGGACCTCACCCACAAGTCCGCCGACGGCACCCAGCAGATCGCCGACACCAGCGTCGATCTCGCCGCCGCGATGCGCGCCAATCCGCGGCTGAAAGTCCTGTCGGTCAACGGTCTCTACGATCTCGCGACGCCTTTCTTCGGCGCCGATTACGAGCTTGGCCACATGGCGCTGGAGCCGCAGATCGCGGCCAACGTCCGCTACACTTATTATCCGTCGGGCCACATGATGTACATCGACCCGCCGTCGGCGCGGCAGCTCAAGGCCGACCTCGCGGCCTTCTACGCGAGCGCGCGGTAAGGGACCGAACGGAAAGGAGCCGGGGGATCACTCCCGCCGGCTCCTCGCCCCCTCTCGACTGTTGGCCGTCAGCTGATCGTCTGAAGGTTCACCGCGGCATATTTGCCGCGCCGGTCGACCTCGAGCTCGAACTCGAGCCGGTCGCCCTCGTTGAGCGTCGGAATGCCGGCGCGCTCGACGGCCGAAATATGGACAAACGCGTCGGGCTGGCCGTCATCGCGCTGGATAAAGCCGAAGCCCTTCATCGCGTTGAAGAACTTGACCGTGCCGCTCGCCTTCTCGCCGGTCAGCTGCCGCTGCGGCCCGCGCTCGGCCCGCTCGACCGCCATCGGCTCGCCCTCGATTCGCAGGTTCGTGGCCGAAATCCGGCCGCCCCGGTCGACGAGGGTGAACTCGAGCGGCTGGCCGTCGGCAAGGTCGGTGAGACCCGCCTGCTCGACCGCCGAGATGTGGACGAAGACGTCTTCGCCGCCGTCATCGCGGACGATGAAGCCGAAGCCTTTCTGCGGATTGAAGAATTTGACCACGCCCTTGGCCTCGCCAACGACCTGCGGGGGCATGCCGCCACCGCCGCCGCCACGAAAGCCGCCTCCGCCGCCGCCGCCATATCCGCCGGACCGATCGCCGAAGCCGCCGCCACCGCCGCCGCCGCCGAAGCCGCCGCGGTCACCATAACCGCCGCGCGGCCCGCCGCCGCCGCCGCCAAAGCCGCCGCGCTCCTGAAATCCCAAATCGCCGTGCTGTTGTTCTTCGCCGAAGAAATTGTCGCGCTTGTCTCGGCCGCGCCCACCGCGCTCGCCTTTGCGCCCTCTATCGAAACCCATGCCGTCCAAACTTCTCATCTGCCCCAACGGATAGAACCAACGCGCTGGGCAAAAGGCGCAACCGGTCGATGCGATTACCACTCACGCACCATTCACCAGCTTACAGTAAAATTCAGGGCCGCTCTAGTGACTGAATCGCGGCGGGGCTGGAATGCTTGGCGGCAGCCGGACTAAAGCGGAACGGAGCCCCGGCGCAGGAGATCGAATGGCCATCTATTTTCATGAGGACGACCTGGCAGCGGACGTCGATTTCGCCGATGGGCCGATTGCCGTCGACACCGAGGCGATGGGCCTGGTGCCGGGCCGCGACCGGCTGTGCCTGGTCCAGCTGTCCGACGGCAAGGGCGACGAGCATCTCGTGCGATTCGGGCGCGGCAGCGACTATGCCGCGCCCAACCTCAAGGCGCTGCTGGCGGATCCCGCGCGCCTCAAGCTCTATCATTTCGCAAGGTTCGACGTCGGCATCATGCAGGCCTATCTCGGGATCATGGCCGCGCCGCTCTATTGCACCCGCACCGCGTCGCGGCTGGTCAGGACCTACACCGACCGCCACGGGCTCAAGGACCTCGTCAAGGAGCTGCTCAACATCGACCTGTCCAAGCAGCAGCAGACCAGCGACTGGGGCGCCGACGAGTTGTCCGAGGCGCAACGCGAATATGCCGCGAGCGACGTGCGCTATCTGCACGCGCTCAAGGAGAAGCTCGACGAGCGGCTGCAGCGCGAGGACCGCGCCAGCCTCGCCCAGGCCTGCTTCGACTTCCTGCCCCACCGCGCGCTGCTCGACATCGCCGGCTGGCCCGAGCAGGACATTTTCGCGCACGACGGCTGATGAGCGAGGCGGCAACCCGCGACCGTGCGGTCAAGCAGCATTGGGCGGTGCCCGGAAGCGGCCACGACCGCCTGGTGCGCTGGTCGAAGGTGGTGCTGCCGAGCGCGGTCGGGGTGCTGATCGCGGTCCTCGCCGTCGCTCCGCTCGACAAGCGCGGCGACGTCAGCTTCATCCTCGACAAGAAGAAGGTCGAGAACGCGCCGGAGCGGATGCGGGTCGAATCGGCGCGTTACGTCGGTGCCGACAACCGCGGCCAGAAGTTCGAGATCGTCGCGAAAAGTGCGGTGCAGCCGAGCTCCGAAACGCCGATCGTCGACATCCGCGGCATGTTCGCCCGGCTCCAGCTCGACCAGGGCCCGCTGATGATTGGCGCCAACCGCGGCCGCTACAACATCGATTCGCAGCAGGTGGCGATCAACGGCCCGGTGCGCGTGCTCGGGCCCGACGGCTACCGGCTGTCGACGCGCGACGTCAGCGTCAATCTCAAGAACCGCAAGCTCGCCAGCGCCGGGCCGGTGTCGGGCCAGATGCGGCTCGGCCAATTCGAAGCGGGGCAACTCAAGGCCGATCTCGGCAGCCGGACGATCGTCCTCGACGGCGGCGCTCGCTTGAAAATCGTGCAGGGGGCGGTCAGATGATGGCAATGCGCGCGATTGGCATCATTATTGCACCCTTGGTTGCCGCTGCTCCATTCGCGGCCGCGGCGGCGCTCGCCCAATCGAACCAGCCGATCTCGGCGCTCAAGGGTCACAACAGCGACG
Source organism: Sphingomicrobium sp. (assembly GCA_035717905.1). Taxonomy (GTDB): domain Bacteria; phylum Pseudomonadota; class Alphaproteobacteria; order Sphingomonadales; family Sphingomonadaceae; genus Sphingomicrobium. The sequence goes on from DASTID010000163.1 coordinate 7,210, forward strand.
CGCCGGTCGATGTCACCGCCGACCGCATCGAGGTGCAGGATCGCGCCGACCGCGCGATTTTCGCGGGCAATGTCCATGTGAAACAGGACGAGCTGACCCTCGATACCCAGCGTCTGACGGTGGCCTATTCGAGCGGCGACGGAGTCCAGATTCGCCGCCTCGACGCGGCCGGCGGGGTGACGGTGCGCAGCCCGTCGGAGACCGCGCGCGGCGAAATCGGCGTTTACGACCTCGACCGCAAGCTCATCACGCTTATCGGCAATGTCCAGCTCGACCGCGGCGCCAACCGGGTCACCGGCTCGCGGCTGGTGATCGACCTCGATTCGGGCCGCGCGGTAATCGACGGCGGTCCGCCGGGCGTCAACCAGAGCGGCGGCCGGGTGAAGGGCCATTTCACCGTCCCGCAACGCAACAACGGAAGCTAGGCGGCCCGTGAACGAAGCTGCGACCTTCGTGCGTCCGGCGGCAGAAGCGCAGCAGACCGCGGGCGGTCTCGAGGTCCGCTCGATCGCCAAGGCCTATGACCGGCGCGCGGTGCTTCACGACGTCTCGCTCGACGTCCACCGCGGCGAGGTGGTCGGGCTGCTCGGCCCCAACGGCGCCGGCAAGACCACCTGCTTCTATTCGGTGATGGGACTGGTGAAGCCCGACAGCGGCCGCATCTTCCTCGACGGCGACGACATCACGGACTTGCCGATGTACCGGCGGGCGATCCTCGGCCTCGGCTATCTGCCGCAGGAAACGTCGATCTTCCGCGGCATGACGGTCGAGGAAAATATCGTCGCCGTCCTCGAGGTCGCCGAGCCCGACCGCCACGCGCGCGGCGAGCGCCTGGAACAGCTGCTCGGCGAGTTCGGCATCGCGGCGCTGCGCGATTCGCCGGCGATGGCGCTGTCTGGCGGCGAACGGCGGCGGTGCGAGATCGCGCGCGCAATGGCGGCGGAGCCGAGCATCATGCTGCTGGACGAGCCGTTCGCGGGCATCGACCCGATCTCGATCGCCGACATCCGCGAGCTGGTCCGCGAACTGAAGAAGCGCGACATCGGCGTCCTGATTACCGACCACAACGTCCGCGAGACGCTCGACATCGTCGACCGCGCCTGCATCATCTACGACGGGCAGGTGCTGTTCGCGGGGACTCCCGAAGCGTTGGTCGCCGACCAGGAGGTCCGGCGCCTCTACCTCGGCGAGAGCTTCGCGCTCTAGCGGGTCGGTCCGTGGGACTCGGCCCATCCTTAAGCATTCGCCAGTCGCAGCAGCTGGTGCTGACGCCGCAGCTCGCGCAGGCGATCAAGCTGCTTCAGCTCAGCAACCTGGAGCTCGAGGCCTATATCGCCGAGGAGCTGGCGAAGAACCCGCTGCTGGAGACGCCCGCCGCCGACGAAACGAGCGATGCCGCCGCTGCCCCGGAAAGCGGCGAGGGCGAGGAAGCGGCGGAGGACCCTGGCGCCGACGATCTGATTCTGGGCAGCGCCGACGACGACCGCCCGCTCGACATCGACCGGACCGCGGAAGCGCTCGAGACCGACAGCTTTGCCGACGTGGTCGGCGGCTCGGGCGGCGAGGAAGCGTTCGACTTCGACCGCCTCGAATATTCGCCCGCCTCGCTCGCCGAGCATCTGCTCGGCCAGCTTCACGGCATTTCCGGCCAGGTCGGGGAGTTGGCGCGAGGGATCGCCGAGACGCTCGACGAGACCGGCTATCTTTCGATCGACCTCGCAGCAATCGCCGAAATGGCCGGAGCGCCGCTCGGACTGGCCGAGGAGGCGCTCGCCGTGGTCCAGGACCTCGATCCTGCTGGCGTGGGCGCGCGCTCGCTCGCCGAATGCCTCGCGCTGCAGGCCAGGGCCGCCGACCGCTACGACCCGGCGATGGCGCGGCTGATCGACAATCTCGATCTGCTGTCGAAAGGGCGGACGGCCGACTTGAAGCGCATCTGCGGCGTCGACGACGAGGACCTCGCCGACATGATCCGCGAGCTGAGGGCCTACGATCCCAAGCCCGGCTGCCGCTACTCGGGCACTGCAGCAGCGGAGGTCGCACCCGACGTGTTCGTGCGGCGGACGCGCGCGGGTTATGCGGTCGAGCTCAACCAGGCGACGCTGCCGCGGCTGCTGGTCAACCGCCGCTACTACCAGGAGCTCAAATCGGGTCCCCAGGACAAGGCGTCGCGCGCGTGGCTGAGCGAATGCCTGGCGAGCGCCAGCTGGCTGGTGAAGGCGCTCGACCAGCGCGCGCGGACGATCGTCAAGGTCGTGTCCGAGATCGTCAAGCGCCAGCAGGGCTTCTTCGACCGCGGCGTGTCGGCGCTGAAGCCGATGACCCTGCGCGAGGTCGCCGAGGCGATCGAGATGCACGAATCGACCGTCAGCCGGGTCACCTCGAACAAATATCTGTTGTGCGACCGCGGGCTCTACGAACTCAAATATTTCTTCGGCTCTGGAGTCGCCTCGGCCGAAGGCGACGGCGCGGCGGCCGAGGCGGTCAAGGCCGCGATCCGCGAGATCATCGAGGCCGAGACCGAAATCCTCAGCGACGACGCGATCGCGGCCTTGCTCAAGCAACGCGGCTTCGATGTCGCGCGCCGCACCGTCGTCAAATATCGCGAGGCGATGGGCATCGGCTCGTCGATCCAGCGCCGGCGACTGAGGAAGATCGCGGGCTGAAACCCTTTCCATTGGGAGAGGGTGCCGAGCGGAGCAAGGCGGGTGAGGAAGATCGGCCTCACTCTTCCGCGGCTTCGCCGCTCCCTCCCTCTCCCAAGGGAGAGGGCCTCACACGCTCAAGCGCGCCCAGATCGGCAGATGGTCGGACGCGCGGCGCGCGGCGGGGCTCATGTGCACGCCGGCCGCCTCGATGCCCAAATCCTTGTGGACGATGATCCGGTCGAGCGGCGCGACCGGGTGGCGGGCGTGAAAGCTGGCGCCCGTCGGCGCGATGTGGAACTCGGGTTCGAGCTCCTGGAGGCAGCCGGCGACGGTCCGCCACTCGTTGGTGTCGCCCATTAGCACCGTCGGCATCTTTTGCGGGCGGCGCTCGATCGCGTGGAGGATCGCGCGCATCTGCCGCCGCCGCCACAGGCCGGAGAGATCGAGATGCATGCCGACCACGCGCAGCGGCCGGTCGCCGATCAGAAGCTCGGCGATCACCGCCCCGCGCGGCTCCAGCGCCGGCAGCTCGACCGCCGCGCAGTCGAGCACGCCGACATTGCGCTTCACCAGGATCGCGTTGCCGTGCCAGCCGATGTTGCGGGTGTCGACCTTGAACAGCCGCTCGGCATGCTTGCGCGCTTTCTCCAGCCGCCGCTTGTGGCGGACCCCGAAGTGGACCGGCTGGTAGACCCCGTGGCTGTCGATCAGCTCGTGCGGGACGGCCGAGGCGCGGCCGCCGAACCGCTTGTCCGCTTCCTGCAACGCGACGACGTCGGCGTCGATTTCGTGCAGCACGTCGAGCACGCGCTTGGGATCGCGGCGCCGGTCGAGCCCGATCGCCTTGCGCATATTGTAGGATGCGACGGTGATTGTCGGGCCGCTGCTCACGCCAGCGCAATAGCCGCAGCTTATGAATGGTTCCTAGACGTCGAGGTTGGCGACGCTCAGCGCATTGTCCTGAATGAACTCGCGGCGCGGCTCGACGACGTCGCCCATCAGGCGCGTGAAAATCTCGTCGGCGACGTCGGCCTGGGCGACCTCGACGCGCAGCAGGGAGCGGTTGGCGGGGTCGAGCGTGGTCTCCCACAATTGCTCGGCGTTCATTTCGCCGAGGCCCTTGTAGCGCTGGATCGACAGCCCCTTGCGCCCGGCCGCGAGCACCGCGTCGAGCAGCTCCGAGGGTCGCGTCACCGTGACCGGCTTGCCCTTGGTGTCGGCGTCGGTGGGCTGCTCGTCGGCCTCCATGCCCTCGATCGGCTCGGGCTTCTGCTCCTCGGTGAGCGCGCCCTTCTTGAGCGTGCGCAAGGTCGACGGCGTGGCGTAAGCGGCGGCCTGCTCCTTCGCCAGCGTGTCGAGCTTGCGCGCCTCGGCCGACACCAGGAAGCTCGGCTCGAAGACATAGGCGTCGGTCACCCCGCGCCACAGCCGCTTCAGGAGATAGCCCCCCTCGGCCGCGAGCTCGCCCGACCATTCGGCCTCGGTATCTGCCGCGCCCAGCCAGTCCGCGACCCGCGCGATCGCCTTCTCGCGGCCGGCCTTGTCCAGATTCGGCCTCAGCGCGCCGTTGATCGCAAGGCCCTCGACCAGCGCGGGATCGTATTTGCGCGGGGCATAGCGCATGAGCGTGCGCATTCGGCGGGCGTGGTCGACCAGGCTCTTGACGTCCTTGCCGCTGCGCTGTCCCTCCGCCGTGTCGAGGACCAGCCCGTCGAGCCCCGCGTCCTCGAGGTAATCGTCGAGCGCCGGATCGTCCTTGAGATAGACTTCCGAGCGGCCGCGGCTGACCTTGTAGAGCGGTGGCTGGGCGATGAAGAGGTGGCCGCGCTCGATCAGCTCCGGCATCTGGCGGTAGAACAGGGTCAGGATCAGCGTGCGGATGTGGGCGCCGTCGACGTCGGCGTCGGTCATGATCACGATCTTGTGATAGCGGAGCTTGTCGATCGCGAATTCCTCGCGTCCGATGCCCGTGCCCAGCGACTGGATGAGCGCGCTGATTTCGTTCGACGACAACATGCGATCGAACCTCGCGCGCTCGACATTCAAAATCTTGCCGCGAAGCGGCAGGATCGCCTGGAAATGGCTGTTGCGGCCGCTTTTGGCGGTGCCTCCGGCGCTGTTGCCCTCGACGATGAACAGCTCCGACTTGGCCGGATCGCGCTCGGCGCAGTCGATCAGCTTGCCGGGCAATCCGCCGGCGATGGACATGGCGCCCTTGCGCGACATTTCCCGAGCCTTGCGCGCCGCTTCCCGGGCCGCCGCAGCGTTGATGATCTTCTGCACGATCATGCGCGAATGTTGCGGGTTCTCCTCGAGCCATTCGGCGAGCTTGTCGGCGATCAGGCTTTCGAGCGGCTGGCGCACTTCGGAGCTGACCAGCTTGTCCTTGGTCTGGGAGCTGAACTTGGGATCGGGAAGCTTGACCGACACGATCGCAGTCAGGCCCTCGCGCATGTCGTCGCCGGTCAGGGCGACCTTCTCCTTTTTCAGGACCCCCGAGCGATCGGCATAATTGTTGAGGGTGCGCGTCAGCGCCGCGCGGAACGCGGCGAGGTGCGTGCCGCCGTCGCGCTGCGGGATGTTGTTGGTGAAGGTGAGGACGTTCTCGTAATAGGAATCATTCCATTCGAGCGCGACTTCGATGCCGATCTCGTCGCGCTGGCCATGGATCGCGATCGGGTCCGGGATGATCGCGGTCTTGGCGCGGTCGAGCCATTTGACGAAGGCCGCGATTCCGCCCTCGTAATACATCTCGACTTCCTTCGGTTCCTCGTGCCGCGCGTCGGCCAGAACCAGGCGAACGCCCGAGTTGAGGAAGGCGAGCTCGCGGAACCGGTGCTCGAGCCGCTCGAAATCGAACTCGATGTTCTTGAACGTCTCGCTCGACGGCATGAAGGTGACGCGCGTGCCGCGCTTGTCGGTCTTGCCGACGACCTTGAGCGGCGCTTCGGCCTCGCCGTGCCGGAAGCGCATGAAATGCTCCTCGCCGTCGCGCCACACGGTGAGGTCGAGCCATTCGCTAAGCGCGTTGACGACGCTGACTCCGACGCCGTGCAGCCCGCCCGAGACCTTGTAGGCATTGTCGTCGCTGGTGTTCTCGAACTTACCGCCGGCGTGGAGCTGGGTCATGATGACCTCGGCCGCCGACACGCCCTCTTCGGCATGGATGCCGGTCGGAATGCCGCGCCCATTGTCCTCGACGCTGACCGAGCCATCGGGGTTGAGCGTGATCAGGACCTTGTCGCAATGGCCGGCGAGCGCCTCGTCGATGGCGTTGTCCGACACCTCGAACACCATGTGGTGGAGGCCCGACCCGTCGTCGGTGTCCCCGATGTACATGCCGGGGCGCTTGCGCACCGCATCGAGGCCTTTCAGGACCTTGATGCTCTCGGCGCCATATTCGTTCTGGTTGGGGTCGGTTGCCATAGTCCAGATATAGGGATTTCGCGCGATTTGTCACGCGCGCGCACGCGTACGCGCACACGCGCGCGTGAGTTCAGGCTGCGCGGGCGCGCCGCCGGCGGCCGCGGAACGGACGCCTGGCCTGCCCGCCCTCGGGACGATGGCCGGCGTGGCCGTCGGAGCGGTGCGGGTGGCGCTGCGGGCGGTCGTTGCGCTGCTCGCGCCGCTGGCCGTCCGCGCGCCGGTGCGCCTTGGTCGATTCGTTGGCGGGCTGCGCCTTCGGTGCCGGCTTGAGCCGCCTGAACGCCTCGACCGAGGATGCGAAGTCGGCCGGAAGCGGCGCGACCGCGATCTTCTGGCGCGTCGTGCGCTCGATGTCGCGCAAATTGCCGCGCTCATCGGGGCTGCAGAAAGCGATCGCGACCCCATCCGCGCCGGCGCGCGCGGTGCGGCCGATCCGGTGGACATATTGCTCGGGCACGTCGGGCAGGTCGAAGTTGACGACATGGCTGACCCCCGGGATGTCGATCCCGCGCGCGGCGATGTCGGTGGCGACGAGCACCTTCGCCTGACCGGATTTGAAAGCGGCGAGCGCGCGCTCACGCTGCGCCTGGCTCTTGTTGCCGTGGATGGCGCTGGCGGGCACTCCTGCGGCTTCGAGCTGGCGCACGATCTTGTCGGCGCCGTGCTTGGTCCGGCTGAAAACCAGCGTGCGCTCCACGTCGCGCGATTGCAGATAGCTTGCCAGCAGCGCCGTCTTTTCGGCCTGGTTGACCATGACGACGCTCTGCTCGACGCGATCGACCGTCGTCGCGGCGGGTGCGACCGACACTTCCGCGGGGTTGGTCAGATATTTGTCGGCGAGATCCTTGATCGCCCTGGGCATGGTCGCGGAGAAGAACAGCGTCTGGCGCCTGGGCGGGACCAGCGCGACGATCCGCTTGAGCGCGTGAATGAAGCCAAGGTCGAGCATCTGGTCGGCCTCGTCGAGCACCAGGATTTCGAGCTCGCGCAGCGACAGCGCGCGCTGGTCGATCAGGTCGAGCAGCCGCCCAGGAGTCGCGACCAGCACGTCGAGGCCGCGCGCCACGGTGCGCACGCTCTTGTGGTTGGGAACCCCGCCGAAGATCACGCCGACCGACAGCCGCATGAACCGGCCATAGGCCTGCGCGCTGGCGGCGATCTGCGCCGCGAGCTCGCGCGTCGGCGCAAGCACCAGCATCCGGACGTGGCCGGGTTTCGCAAAGCTCTTGGCCGCCGCGAGCCGGTCGAGCGAGGGCAGCATGAACGCCGCGGTCTTGCCGGTGCCGGTCTGGGCGATCCCGAGCAAATCGCGGCCGGTCAGGACCGTCGGGATCGCCTTGAGTTGGATCGGGGTGGCTTGCGCGTAATTCTTGGCGGCAAGCGCCTCGAGCAGGGGCTTCGAGAGCCCCAGGGAATGAAATGACATCTTTGAAAACTTCCACAATATTTGCCGGGCGGGCGCGAACAAGGCGCCCGCCGAGCGGGAGAACAAGCACCCCGCGTGATGTGGAGAACTTCGAATATCGAGGCGCGGGCCGGTTGCCGCCGAAGCGTTGAGCCGATCACGCCGCTTGAAGAGAGCGCCTCGTGTTGCGGTGCAACATAGGGGTGACCAGTTAAGAAGTCCACTCCGCTTTCAGGCCGGCGTGATTCTGCCCGGCTGAACATGAAGCCGCGACGCTTCGGCGATGTCCGCGAACAGCGCCGCCTCGGTCGCGGTCATCCACACCTGGCCCCGGCCTTCGAGCCGCGCGAACAGCGCCGCGCGGCGCTTTGGGTCGAGGTGCGCGGCGACCTCGTCGAGCAGCAGGATCGGCGGCGTTCCCCGGCGCTCGGTGACCAACTCGGCGTGGGCGAGCACGAGACCGAGCAGCAGCGCCTTCTGCTCGCCGGTCGAGGATCGCGCGGCCGGCATGCGCTTGGCGCGATGGGTGATAATGAGGTCCTGGCGATGCGGTCCCTCGGTCGCGCGGCCCGCCGCGGCGTCGCGCGCGCGGTTGGCGGCCAGGGCCGGCGCGAGGTCGCCGCCGGACCACCCTTCGAGAGCGACCGCGGCGCTCGGAAACTGATCCTCCCCCGAATCGGCGATGCGCGCGTTGAGCGCGGCGACGGTTCGCGCCCGCGCTTCGGCCGCGGCCGCTCCGTGCTCGGCCATCGCCAGCTCGAGCGACGCGAGCCACGGCTCGTCCCAGCGCTCGTCGGCGAGCAATTTGTTCCGGGCGCGCATCGCCGCGTCGTGCCGGGTCGCGTGGTGCGCGTGTCCGGGCTCGAGCGCGAGCACCAGCCGGTCGAGGAAGCGCCGCCGCTCGCCCGCGCTGCCGGTGAACAGCCGGTCCATCGCCGGCGTCAGCCACAGGACCGACAGCCATTCGGACAGGCTGTTGACGGCCGCCGAAGCGCCGGTGATCCGCACCTGCCGCCGCTCGGGCGCCGCGGGCAGGGTGCCGGTACCGATGTCCGTCTCGCCGACCCGCGCGGCAACCGAAAATCCGCCCTCGCCGCCGATCCGCGCCATCTCCGACAGCGCCGCCCCCCGCAGGCCGCGCCCCGGCGACAGCAGCGACACCGCCTCGAGCACATTGGTCTTGCCGGCGCCATTCTCGCCGGTGAGCAGCACGAACCCCGGCCCCGGCTCGATCAGCGCCGAGGCGTAGGAGCGGAAATCGGCGAGGGCGAGGCGGGATACCGGCACAATGTTCCGTCATTGCGAGGAGCGCTGCGACGAAGCAATCCAGTTACGCCGCTGGATTGCTTCGCTGCGCTCGCAATGACGGGCTACTGCGGTCGCCGGTCGATCACTTCGTAATGGGCGGCGCGGTCATCGAAGCTGTTGAGCATCGCGCGCGCTTCCAACGGAACATGGCTGACCGCATAATCCTCGCCCATGAACGCCTTGATCGCGTCGAGGGTGTCGAACCACATCAGCGTCTGGAACTCGGTCTCGCCGCCGAGATCGCGCCGCATCAGGTCAATGTGCCGAAAGCCCGGAATTCGCCGCGCCTCGATTTCGGGAATCACCTCGCCGCGAACCAGCGCCTCATAAGCGTCGGCATTCTCGGGCGAGGTCCAACCGCGCCACAGCCGGCAGATCATCAGACCCGCATCGGCATGAGCACGTAGAGCGCGTTCGACTTGTCGTTCTCGCGCAGCAGCGTCGGCGCAGCCGCGTCGGCGAGGTGGACCTCGACCGTGTCGCCATCGATTTCGCCCAGGATGTCGAGCAGATATTTGGCGTTGAACCCGATCTCGAGCCCGTCGGCGCCATAGTCCGCCGGGACTTCCTCCGTCGCGACCCCATTTTCCGGCGAGGTCACGGACAGCGTCACCTTGTCGCGGTCGACCGCCATTTTCACGGCGCGCGTCTTCTCGCTCGCGATCGTGGAGACCCGGTCGACGCCTTGCGCGAAGCTCCTCGGATCGAGCTTCAACAATTTGTCGTTGGCGGTCGGAATCACCCGATTGTAGTCGGGGAAGGTGCCGTCGATCAGCTTGCTGGTGAGGATCGCGCTGCCCAGGCCGAAGCGGATCTTGGTCGGCGACAGCGAGATTTCGACCGTGCCCTCGACCTCCTCGAGCAGCTTGTAGAGCTCGCCGACCGCCTTCCTGGGGACGATCACGTCGGGCATGCCATCGGCGCCGTCGGGCTTGGCCACCGTCACCCGCGCGAGGCGGTGCCCGTCGGTCGCGGCGGCCCGCAGCTGGTCGTCGATCAGGTGGAAGAAAATGCCCATCAAATAATAGCGCGTCTCCTCGCTCGAGATCGCGAAGCGGGTCTTCTCGATGATCTGGCGGAGCGTCGCGGCGGGAAGCTCGAAGCGGGTCGGCAGCTCGCCCTCGGCGATCACCGGGAAATCGTCGCGCGGCAACGTGGGAAGGCTCGAGCGGTACCGTCCAGCCGTGAGCTGAATCTTGCCTTCCGCGGCGGTGAGCTCGACTTGGCTACCCTCAGGTAGCTTGCGCACGATCTCGAACAAGGTGTGCGCGGAGACGGTCGTCGCGCCGGGCTGCGTGACGTTGGCCGGGACGCTCTCGTCGACCTGGAGGTCGAGGTCCGTCGCCATCAGCCGGATCGCGCCGTCTTCTTGCGCCTCGATCAGCACATTGGAGAGGATCGGGATGGTGTTGCGCCGCTCGACGACCGATTGGACGTGGCCGAGGCTCTTCAACAAAGTCGCCCGTTCAATCGTCGCTTTCATTGCCGTTTCGCCCCATCAACCCACGCGTCGCGGATCGTTATAGCGAGCCGCGACGCGCGTTCCAGTGGCTGATTGAGCCGCTTGCGACGGCCGGCGGATCAGCCGGCCTTGTCTCCCACGGCCTTGGCCGGGCCCTGCTGCTTGCTGGGCATCAGGATCACGTCGATGTGGTGAACGACGCCGTTGGTGAACTGCTGGTCGGCCTGGGTGATCGTGGCCCTGGTGCCCGAGCCGTCGGTCAGGACCGTGTTGCCGCCCTCCTTGGTCGCGGTCAGCGTGCCGCCGCCCATCGTCGCCAGCACCGCCTTGCCCTTGCCGGCGTCGACCGCCTTGCCGATGTCCTCGGCGAGCACCGTGCCGGGAAGGATGAGGTTGGTGATGATGCCGGTGATTTGCGCGCGGTTTTCGGGCTTCGCGTCGAACGTTCCGGCCGGGGCCTTGGCGAACGCCGCGTCGTCGGGGACGAGTACGGTGTAGGGACCCGGGCCGGCAAGCGTCTGATCGAGGCCGGCCGACTTTGCCGCCGCCATGAATTGGCTGTTCGCGGGAAGCCCGGCGGCGATCGTCTTGTCGCCCGCCGCCTTCTCCGCCTTCGGAGTCTGCGCGTTGGGCTCGTTGCCGCCGCCGTTGTTATTGTTGCACGCGGCTACCGAAAGAATGGCCGCAGCCACGCCGAGCGCGAGCGCATGGCTCTTCATGCCCTATCTCCTCCTTTGTTCTGTATACGAAATGGCCCGGCAACGCATGCCGGGCCATTCTTGTTCAAATTATCGGTCCGATCGAGCCTAGGTCAGGATCGACGCCACGATCGCCGAGACCAGCTGGGTCGTCGGATCGACCTGGTAGATGTACCCGTTATTGTACCGGTACCAGGCGTTCGGCGTGTCATAGTAGGTCGCCCGATAGGCGTACGGCACGTTGTAGGCGTTGTAGCCCAGCGGCATCGGCTGGCCGACTGCGAACCCCGGTGACAGGAGCGCCGCGACCGAGGTGATCAGGCTGCTCGACGGATCGTACTGGTAGATCGCGCCCGGCGCATACCAATAGTTATAGTCCGGCGTGTTATAGTACATGCTGCGGTACTGGTACGGCACGTTATAATAGCCGTAAGACGACGGCAGGAACTGGCCGACGCCGTAGCCCGACGCATAGAGCGGGACCACGTTCTCAACCAGCCCGGTCACGCAATCGACCTGATAGACCACGCCATTCGCGTAGCGGTTGCAGTTGCCGCCATAGCCGTAGCTGGCCGGGTAGAAACTGTTGAACCCGTAATAATTGGGCGCGTAGCTGTTCATGTAGGCCGACGGCAGGTACGAGCCCGGCATGTAGCCGCCGGCGATCAGCGGCAGCAGCGACGCGATCAGGTTGGTGTCGCGGTCGACCTCGTACAGATAGCCGCTGCCGTAGCGGTAATAATAATCCGGCGTATCCGGATAGAGGTAGCTGACCGACTGCGGCAGAACCGACAGCGGCAGGATCGTGCTCGCGGTCCTCAGCGGCAGCCCGATCACCCGCGTCGCGCGAAGCGGATCGACGAAGCGCGTGCGCGGCGAGAAGGCCAGCGCGCCAAGCCGGCTGGCGCGGAACGCGTCCGCATTGGCGATGCGCGCGCCCTTTAGCGCCTGGCCCGGAGGCATGCAGCCCTTGTCGGCGAGACCCGGTGGGCATCCGCCAATCCCGTAGCCCTGGCCACGGTTCACATTGGCCGCGAAGCGGCGATCCGCGCGAAGCTCCTGCCGGGCAAGCGCGCGATTGTCGACGCGCCGCTCGACGCGGTTGGCGCGGACCTGCTGCTGCCGGTTGGCGACGCGCAGGTCACGACGGTCGTTGCGTTCGTGCCGCACCTCGCGCCGCTCGGCCGAGCGCATCCGTTCGGCGCGGTGCGGCTTGGCTGCGACCCGCTCGGTACGGCGCTCGACGCGCTTCTGCTGCGCCGAATGCTGAGCGCGGCGCTCGACGGCGGCAACGCGCTGGGCGCCTCCGCGCTGGCGAATCTGCTGCGCATGGCCGCCGCCGCGGCGCTGTTGCGTCGCTTGGGCGCGCTGGCCGCCGCCCCGCTCAACCTTGGCGGCATGGCCGCTGTCTCGGTCGTGGCGATCGGGCTTGGCCGTCGCCGGTACCGTGATCGCCAATGCGGCGACGCCCGCGGCGAGAAACAACCTAGTCATCGCAAAATCTCCTTCCGAACCCGCTAGAACGGCCCATGTTCGGCACCGTTCCACTCTCGGGCCCTATATGGGCGCAGTTTGGCGCGCGTGCCTGAACCTCACGTTTCCAATGAATTCAGAGAGATAGGTCGTGCGTGTCGCGGGACAGACGCGCCGCCGCGAAGGCCATCAACAGCGCCGCGAGCACATAGAGCCCGCTCACCGTCATCGCCGAGTAGCGGAGCGATTCGTCCCCGTAACGGCCCGCGAGCGCGTCGGAGATCGCGCCGATCACCGTGCTTCCCGCACCCAAACCTATGAGATTGTTGATGAACAGGAACAAGGCGGCGGCGGTCGCCCGCATTTCCGGCGGGACCAGCCGCGTGACCGCCGTCACCACCGGACCGAGCCAGGTCAGGCCGAGCGCCGTGGGGATCAGCAGCAGCAGCGCCGCCGCGAGCAGCGAGTGGGTCGAGAAAGCGAGGAGATAAAACGGAAGCGTGACGGCGAACGCAGCCGCGGGGACCAGCGCGTAGCCGCCGGGTCCTTTGGCTCCATAGCGGTCTCCGAACAGTCCGCCGAGCCAGATTCCGGCAGCGCCGCCGACCAGAAAGATCGCGCCGAAAATCAGCGAGCGGTCCGCGAGCGCCAGCCCGAAGCTGCGCGCGAGGTAGCTCGGAACCCAGAAGGCCAGCCCGTAACCGACCAGGCTCGCAATTCCCGCGCCGAAGCCGAGCAGCCAGAAGCTCGGCCGCGCGGCGATCGTCCGAAAGACGGTCAGCACCGGCGGCGGCGCGGCGCGATCATAGCAATGACCGGGATCGCGCACGGCGATCTTGAATATCGGCGCGAAGAGGATCCCGATCAGCCCGATCGCGACAAAAGCGAAGCGCCAGTCGACACTGGCCGCGACCAGCCCGCCGAACCAAACGCCAAGCGCTCCGCCGAGCGGGATTCCGAGCGAGAAGATGGCCAGCGCGCGCGCCCTTTGCTCGCGCGGGTAGAGGTCGGAGATGAGCGAATAAGCCGGCGCGACGCCCGCCGCCTCGCCGATGCCGACGCTCATGCGGGCCGCGAACAGCTGCCAGAAATTCTGCGCGATGCCGCACGCCGCGGTCGCGAGGCTCCACAGGCCGAGCCCGATAGTGATGATCCAGCTGCGGTCGCGGCGGTCGGCGAGCATCGCCAGCGGGATCGCCAGCGCGGTGTAGAACAAGGCGAAGGCGGTGCCGCCCATCCACCCGAGCTCGGCGTCGCTGAGCTCGAGGTCGAGCTTGATCGGTTCGGCGAGAATGCCGACGATCTGCCGGTCGATGAAGTTGAGCGTGTAGGCGGCGACGAGGAACGCCATCACCAGCGTGCGGCCGCGAGTCATCAGTGCAGCTCCCGCGCCAGTCGGGCGAATGCATCGACGTCCGCCGGATCGTGATAGATCGCAAGGCCGATGCGAAGCACGTCACCGCGCACATCGGTGATGCAATCGCGCGCCTCCAGCTCTGCATGCCAGCGCTGCGCGTCCGGGCTGCGGAAAGCGAGGAAGCGCGCATGGCGCGCGCCAGCCAATGGATTGAGCAGCTCGGCATCGCCGAGCGCCGTGCCGCGGATCGACTCGAGCAGCCGCGCCTGCAGGCCCGCGACATGCTCGGAAATGCGCACCGTTGTCAGGCCGTTCGCGATCAGCATGCGCTGGACCGCGTTGAACCGGTACAGCGCCGACGGGTCGAACGTCGCGCCGAGAAAGCGGGTGGCGTCGCTGGCGTAGCCGACCGAACCGGGCGGCAGGCTCAAATCCTCGAACTCCGCGTACCAGCCAGTGACCGGCGGCCGCGGAGCGAAGCCGGGCGGCGCGTGGAGGAACGCGCAGCCTTCTCCGGCCATCGCATATTTGTACCCGCCGCCGAGGTAGAAGGACGACTCCGCGGCTCCGGCGCCGAAGGGGCGGTCGAGCGCCATGAACGCGTGATAGCCGTCGACGACGGTCCACGGGCCCTCCGGCCGCGCCAGCGCCGCGAGCTCGTCGACGCCGTCGAAGACGCGCCCGCTGCCGAACAGCAGCTGGCTGACCAGGATCAAGTCGTGCTCGCCGCTCCGCGCCCGGCCGAGAAAGCGCTCCGAAAAGCTGTCGAACGGCTCGACCGCGACACGCTCGACGCTGATCCAGCCCTCCTCTTCCCAACGCGCGAGCTGGCGCCGCGCGCTGTGGAACTCGCCGTCGGTGGTGAGCACGCGAAGCTGGGCGCGCTTGCGCGGCGCGGCGGTGACGAGGCGGACCAGGAAGTCGTGGGTGTTGGACGAGAAGACAATGGCGTCGGGCAGCTCGGTTCCAAGCTCGCGCGCAACATGGGCCTGCGCCTCGGGCCAGACTTCGCCCATAACTCGGTCCCACTTGCGGTCGGCGAGGCGAGCGGCGTCCTCCCAAGCCTGCACCTGCCCGTCGAAGCTCGCGTCTGGCCATAGATGATGGCTGTGGGCGGCGAAGTGCAGCCGCGTGGGAGCCGCGCAAAGGCTGCGTGAGAACAGGCCTTTGAAGCTCAAAGAGCGGTCCTCAGCGACCACAATTCGGGGAACACGCGCTTGTCGAGGGTCGAGCGAAGGTAGGAGGCGCCCTCCGAGCCGCCGGTGCCGCGCTTGTTGCCGATGATTCGTTCGACGGTCAGCACGTGCTTGTGGCGCCACATCGCGAGCGCGTCGTCGATGTCGACCAGCTTTTCGGCGAGCTCGTAGAGCTCGAACCACCGCTCGGCGTCGCGATAGACCTCGAGCCAGGCCGCGGCGAGCGCCTCGACCGAGCGGTCGCCGAGCTCGAAGCCGGCGCGCGCCAGCGCCTCCGTCGCGACGTCGCGAAGGCTGGGCTCGTCGAGCGCCGACTGCAGCCGAGCCCGCTCCCCAGTCCCGTCCGAATAGTGCTGCAGGTAGTCGGGGTCCTTGAGGCCGAGCCGATATTCGAGCTCGCGGAACTGCGCCGACTGAAAGCCCGAGCTGGTGCCGAGCACGTCGCGGAACTTCAAATAATCGACCGGGGTCAGCGTCGACAGCACGTCCCACGAGAGCGTCATCACCGCCTGGATGCGGCTGATCCGCGCCATCGCCTTATAGCCTTCGGCGAAGCGGTCCTCGCCGATCAGCGCGACCGCCAGCTTCAGCTCGTGGAGCATCTGCTTCATCCACAGCTCCTTGGTCTGGTGGATGACGATGAACAGCATCTCGTCGTGGAGCGGCGACAACGGCTGCTGCGCCGACAGCAGCTGATCGAGCTTCAGATAGTCGGCATAGGTCATGCCGGCGGGGGTCGCGGTCATCGCGCCCGCTTAGGATAAACGGCAGCAGCTAGGAAGCGGCGTCAGTAGCCCGGACTCGGCGTCGCACCCGGCACGCCGATCGTTCCGATATTGCCGAACAGCTCGTCGAAAAAGCCGCGCTCGCGTCCCAGCGTCGGAGTCTTGCGGCCGACCGGGTCGATCGACGCGATCTGTTCCTTGCCCGAGCGGTCGACCGAGACGACGTTGCCGGCCTGGTCGAACGTTACGTGGAGCACCGTCTGGCGCCGGACGCGGGGGTTGCGGAACGCGACCTGCTTGGTGTCGCGCGCGACATAATACCAGTCGTTCTTGGTGAACTCGCCGACCAGCGACGGCCGGCCGAGCAGCTTCTCGACCGACGCCTTGTTGTCGACGCCTGGGGTAATCGCGCTGGCCAGCTGCGGGTCGATCACGGCGCCCTTGTGCGCGAGCACGCCCTGACAGCCGGCGAGCAGCAGCGCGCCGGCGACAGCCGCCGGAATTCCCAATGTTCCAAATTTCATTCTTACGACCTCTCTCCAGGACGGCTGGCGAATGCGTCCGAGCCCTGCCCTTGCATGCCGGGCGATCGGCTCAATATGCTGGGCCCGAGCAGGGGCGCAAGACTCGATGCCCCGACAAGCCAAGGCCAACCCTTATGCTGCGTTCCCTGTTGCACCGATTAACGGCGGCCCCGCCGCCCATCTCGGGCGCGTTGTTCGGGGCAGCGACGGCCAAGGCGCGCGAGCCGCATCTCTACCAGGCCGGCGATGTCGCCGACACGATCGACGGCCGCTTTCGAATGCTGGCGACGATCCTTGCGCTGGTCATCGTGCGGCTCGAGCAGCTCGGCAGCGACGGCGCTGCCCTCTCGGTGGCGCTGACCGAACATTTCGTCGCAGTGATGGAATCCGAGCATCGCGAGCTGGGGCTCGGCGACCCGACGCTTGGCCGGAGGGTCCGCAAGCTGGTCGGCGCACTTGCCCACCGGGTCGATTTGTGGCGCTCCGCCGTCGCCGGGGAGGCGGATTGGGAGCCGGTCGCGCGCCAGAGCGTCTATGCCGACGATGCCGCTTGTGCGGGACTGGCGCATACATCCGCCGCGCTGCGCCAATTCTGGTCAGAGCTGGCGAATGCCGGCGCGGACGAGCTTGGGTCGGGGGCGATCGGGTGAGCGACTTCGCTCATCGACTCGCGCTCGACCGAATCCGCGACGGCGACCGGCTCGACCTCGTCGCCGACAACGAGGAGCGACGCGCGGTCGCCGAGCGGTTGGGGCTCGACGAGATCGGCCGGCTCGAGGCCCATGCCGCGCTGTCGCGCACCGGCGAGTTGGTCCGCGCGCGCGGCCGGGTCAACGCGGCGGTGACTCAGAGCTGCGTCGTCACCGGCGACCCGGTCGAAGCGCAGGTCGACGAGCCGTTCGACATCCTGTTCATGCGCGCGCCGGCGGGCGACCGACCGGAAGAGGAGATCGAGCTCGGCGAGGCGGACTGCGATGTCGTGTTCCACGACGGCGCCGCGATCGACCTCGGCGCCGCGATCGCCGACAGCCTGGCGCTCGGGCTCGACCCCTATCCGCGCAGCGCCGGCGCCGACGCCGCGCTCAAGGAGGCGGGCGTGGTGAGCGAGGAGGAAGCGGGGCCGTTCGCCGCGCTTGCGCAGCTCAGGAACAAGCTCGGCGAGAGCGGCTCCTAGACCGGATGCGCGATTGCGACGGGCGCCCCGCACCCGTCAAAATGGCACATCGTCGTCGAGGTCGCTGTCGAACGCCGCCGGCTGCGGCCGCGACTGCGGCTTCGCCGGAGCGCCGCCGCCGAAATCGTCTCCGCCGAAGTCCTCGTTGAAGGCGCCCCGGCCCCCGCCGCCGCCGGCCGGATCGAGCAGCACCAGCTCGCCGCGGAAACGCTGCAGCACGACTTCGGTGGTGTAGCGGTCGTTGCCCGTGTTGTCGGTCCATTTGCGGGTCTGTATCTGGCCTTCGAGATAGACCTTCGAGCCCTTGCGCAAATAGCTCTTGGCGACCCGGCCGAGGTTCTCGTTGAAGATCACCACATTGTGCCACTCGGTCCGCTCCTGGCGGTTGCCTTCGCGGTCCTTCCAATTCTCCGACGTCGCGACGCGCATGTTGACCACCTCGCCGCCGTTGTTGAGCGACCGCGCCTCGGGGTCCGCGCCCAGATTGCCGACCAGGATCACCTTGTTCACGCCCGCCATGTCACGCTCCTCCAAGTCCCGCGGCGACCGCCAACCAATAGGTCGCGCCTGCCGCGAGATAGGCCAGTGCGAACAGGTAAGTCACCATGAAAAGCGGCCACTTCCAGCCGTTGGTCTCGCGCCGGGCGACGGCGATGGTCGAGATGCACTGCGGCGCGAACACGAACCAGGCGAGGAAAGCGAGCGCGGTCGCCAGCGACCAGCGCCCGCGCAGCCGGTCCTCGAGCTTGATCGCCGCGGCATTTTCGTCGGACGAGTCGATCGAATAGACGGTGGCGATCGCGCTGACCGCGACCTCGCGCGCGGCCATCGCCGGCAGCAGCGCGAGGCTGATGTCGTGGTTGAAACCGATCGGCCGGACGACGGTCTCGATGCCGCTGGCGATGTGCCCGGCGATCGAGACTTCGCTCTGCTTTTCGCCCGGCCCCGCCTGGGGAACGCTGGCCAGCGCCCACAGCACGATCGTCGTGCCGAGGATGATCGTGCCGGCGCGCTTGAGGAAAATCTGCGTGCGGGTGAGCAGCCCGATCGCCACGTCCTTGGCCGACGGCCATTGATATTTGGGCAGCTCCATCATGAACCCGCCGCCGCTGCCCTTGAGCACGCCGCGGCGCAGCGCGAACGCCGCGAGCAGCGCGCCGGCGACTCCGGACACGTAGAGGGCGAACATGACCAGCCCCTGCAGGCCGACGCCCCAGGCCAGCCGCGTGTTGGGGATGAAGGCGGCGATGATCAGTGTGTAGACCGGAAGCCGCGCCGAGCAGGTCATCAGCGGCGCGACGAGAATCGTCGTCAGCCGGTCCTTCGGGTCGTCGATGGTGCGGGTCGCCATGATCCCCGGCACCGCGCAGGCGAAGCTCGACAGCAAGGGGATGAAGGCTCGGCCGGACAGGCCGACGCCGTGCATCAATTTGTCCATCAGGAACGCGGCGCGGACCATGTAGCCGGTGCCCTCGAGCAGCAGGATGAAGAAGAACAGGATGAGGATCTGCGGCAGGAAGGTGATGACCGCGCCGACGCCGGCGATCGCGCCGTCGACCACTAGCGAGCGGAACAGCCCGGCCGGGAGCAGCGCCGTCGCCGTCCCCGACAGCCAGGCGACCCCGCTCTCGATCCACGACACCGGCGTTTCGCTCCACGCGAATACCGCCTGGAACATCACGAACATGACCGAGGCGAGGATGATCGGCCCGGCGATCGGATGAAGCAGCACGGCGTCGAGCCGGTGCGTCCAGCGCCTGACCGGCGTTTCGCGCACCACGGCCGCGGTCGCGATCTCGCGCGCGCGGCGCTGGAGATGAATGAGGTCGCTTTCGACGATATCGTGGACGCCGCGGCTTGGCGCCGACAGCAGATCGTCGAGCGCGGCCTGGAGCTCGCCGACGCCGCGGCGGCGCACGGCGACCGTTTCCACCACCGGCACGCCAAGATCGCGCTCGAGCGCCTTGGGGTCGAGCTCGAGCCCGTCGCGCCGCGCGAGGTCGACCATGTTCAGGGCGATGATCGTCGGCAGCCCCAGCTCGATCAGCTGCAAGGCGAAGCGCAGGTGATTGTCGAGGTTCGATGCGTCGAGCACGATCACCAGCGCATCGGGCTGGCGCTCGCCTTTCTGGCGGCCGAGCAGGACATCGCGGGTGACCGCTTCGTCGGGGCTGGCGGGATCGAGGCTGTAGGCGCCGGGGAGATCGACCAGCTCGACCGGCCGGCCGTCGGCGAGGGTGAGGCGGCCCGACTTTCGCTCGACCGTCACGCCCGGGTAATTGGCGACCTTCTGGCGAGCGCCGGTCAGCGCGTTGAACAGCGCGCTCTTGCCGGCATTGGGGCTGCCGGCCACGGCGACGAGCGGAAGCGGGTTCACCGGTTGAGCGGAACGACGCGGATCGCGCCGGCGTGGCGGCGGCGAATGGCAACGGTCATGCGC
The DNA here is from genome assembly GCA_035717905.1 of Sphingomicrobium sp. Taxonomy (GTDB): domain Bacteria; phylum Pseudomonadota; class Alphaproteobacteria; order Sphingomonadales; family Sphingomonadaceae; genus Sphingomicrobium. The sequence continues at coordinate 27,046 of DASTID010000163.1, forward strand.
CCGACGCGAATCGCGATCGGGTCGCGGCCGAACGGGCCGAGGTGCAGCGGCTCGACCGCCACGCCCTCGTCGAACCCGAAGTGGCGCAGCCGGCAAGCCTCGCTATGCCCGAGCGAATTCCAGTCGATCGAAGCGACGGTCGCGCGCGTCCCGACCTGCAAGAGGTCGAGCGACATCGCGAATTGTTCCGACGGGACCGCCGCTGTCATTGCGACTGATTATCAATAACAGCGGCGGATATCCAGTAGTTACGTCGGTGGGCGTCCTACACGCCGCCGGCGGCGGTACGGCACGCTTGCGGGATGTTGATTCCGTCCTGCATGAACCCGCCGACCGAACGGCCGACCGTCGGATTGTCGGGATCGTTCGGATTGTTGACGAACGGCCCCGGCGACTGGGTCGGGAGGACATTGCCGGCCTGGGTGCCGGGTTCCTGCTCGGCCGGACCGCCGGCGGTGCCGTCGGCCATGTTCGGCTCGTTGCCGTACACAACGTCGGAAATGCAGTCGCCGACCGTAAAGCCGCTCTGCTCGTTACCGGCGGCGACGACCGGTGTTGCCGATGCCGCGATCGCGACAACGGCGGCCAACAAGAGCTTCGAGTTCATATGCTACTCCTCGATGAAAACACGCTCGGGACGCGAACCCTAGCGCCAATTGGCAACGCTGCAACCGCGGAGGGCTGAGCCGCCGGCTCAGCGCGGCGGATAGCGCAGCCGGCCGAGGAACCGCGAGACGCTCAGCCGCTGGACCGACGACCCGCGCCATTCGGCCTTCAGCTTCTCGATCTTCATCACGTCGTCGATGCGGCGGTCGAGAAAGGCGGCGGTGTCGCTCCAGCCCTCGCTTTGGTCGTCGAGCCACACGAGCAAAGTCGAGCCATAGACGGCGCCGAGCGTCACCCGCTTGGTGTAATGGTTGAAGTCGGTGCTGGTATCGCCGGCGATGCGCCACATCAGGTCGGCGCTGCGCCAGCCGATCCTCAGCGCGAGCGGCACATTCTGCGGCATCGCCAGAATGGCGAGCGCGCGGCGGACCGCCTCGCGCGCCGGGCCCATGATCTCGAGCCGCCGCCACACGAGCGCGCGAATCTTCGCGCGAATTTTCATGTCCGCCAGCTGCTCGGCCGAAAAGCTGGCGGCGAGCGCGCGGTCGACTTGCTCGATATAGCAGTCGATCAGCCCCGCCTGGGCCTTGGGCATCGCCAGCCGCGCCTGAACGGGATCGATGCCGAGCTGCGCGGCGGCGCTTTCCACCGCACGGCGGGTCCAGCCGTCGAACACCGCATTCTCGCCGACCGCAAGCGCGAGCTCGCGGCGCAATCGTTCGAGGGGACTCGGCTCGGCCACGCGGGTCAACTGGGCTGGCCGGCGGGCTCGCGCAACCCCCGCTCGGGCAGCCGTACGACGACCAAAGCGGCGGCGATCGCAATCGCGCCAAACAGGTCGACCACCGAAAAGCCTTCGCGATAGACGAGCCAACCGATCAGCGCCGCGATTGCCGGCTGGGTCAGCAGGCCAAGCCCGACCACCAGCGGCGGCAACGTGCCGATCGCATAGACCAGCAGGCCCTGGCCGAACACCTGGCTCGACAGCGCGAAGATGATCAGCGGCGTCCAGTCGCGCGGCCACAATGGCTCGCCGAGCCCGACGCTGATCAGCAGCAGCGGGGGAAGCGCGAACAGGGTCGCGAGGAGCAGCAGGGGCAATGGCTTGAGCTCGGCCCGCGCGCGCTCGACGAAGATCAGATAGCCGCCGTAGAACAGGCCGGCGACGAGCGTCAGCAGATCGCCGGCCAGATTTTGCGGGCTGAGCTCGTAACTGCTGCCCATGAGCAGCGCCGCGCCCGCCGCGGCCAGCAGCAATGCGCCACCCTGCCGCGCCGACGGCAGCCGGTGCGCGAGCCACAAGCCGTAGATCACGAATACGAAGCTGCCGGAATTGCCGAACAGAGTGGCGTTGCCGAGCTTGGTCATGCGGATGCCGGCGTTCCACGCGGCGAGATCGAGCGCGTAGAAGATCGCGGCGGCGAGGACCGTGATCGTCAGCGCGCGGCGCGGCCAGTGCGGGGTCTGGCCCGACACATGGCCGAGCGCCCACAGGAACGGCACGGCGAGCAGCAGACGCCAGAAGCCGACGGCGACCGCGCCGACGTCCGACAGACGGACGAGCCACGGCCCGAACGCAAGCGCGGCGTTGCCGGCGAGCAGCGCGGGAAAGGCGAAGCGGTGCGGCTTCAGGGGCCGTACTGCTCGCGCAGCGCGTAAAGCGCGAGCGCCGCGCGGGCCGCGCCGCCGCCCTTGTCGCCCTGGCTGGGGTCGGCGCGGGCGATCGCCTGCGCCTCATTGTCCACCGTCAGCACGCCATTGCCGATCGCGAAGCCCTGGAGCGTCAGGTCCATCAGGCCGCGCGCGCTCTCGTTGGCGACGACCTCGAAATGCCAGGTGTCGCCGCGAATGACTACGCCCAGCGCCGCGAACGCGCAAAAGCGCCCGCTGCGCGCAGCGAGCGCGATCGCGCCGGGCAGCTCGAGCGCGCCGGGCACGGTCAGGGTCTCGTGCTTGTGGCCGGCCGTTTCGACCGCCGCGCGAGCGCCGGCGAGCAGCATGTCGCTCAAATGCGGATAGAAGCGCGCCTCGACGAGCAGGATGGTGGACATGACGTCAGGGGGCTTTCGTGATGGGGCGTTCCTCGACGATCGCGAGGCCGTAGCCCGACAGCGCGACCGGCGAATGATGGGTGTTGGTCAGCAGGATCATGTCGTGGATTCCGAGCGCGGCGAGGATCTGCGCGCCGGTGCCGTAGCCGCGCACCGCGTCGCCGGCCTCGACCGGCTTGCCGGCGCGCAGGTCGAGCGAGCGCGACAGCGAGCCGGGCGCCGCGGCATGGAGCGCGACCAGCACGCCCGAGCCTTCGGCCTCGATCATCCGCATCGCGCGGTCGAGCAGGCCCGAGCGCGGGCTCGCCTCGCCGAGCACGTCGGCGAACAAGTCGAGGCTGTGCATCCGCACCATCACCGGGGATTCGGTATCGAGCGCGCCGTGGACGAGCGCCAGCTGCTCCTCGCCGCTGGCCTTGTCGCGGAACACCTGCGCCTGCCACTCGGCGCCGCCGCCGGCGGCGAACGGGCTGGTCGCGACGCGCTCGACCAGATGATCCTTCTTGAGGCGGTAGGCGATGAGGTCGCGGATGGTGCCGACCTTGAGCCCGTGCGCGCGCGCGAAATCCATCAAGTCGTCGAACCGCGCCATCGCGCCGTCGTCGCGCATGACCTCGCAAATCACGCCGCTCGGGTTGAGGCCGGCGAGGCGGGCGACGTCGACCGCGGCCTCGGTATGGCCGGCGCGGACCAGCACGCCGCCGGGCCGCGCGACCAGCGGGAAAACGTGACCCGGCGAAACCAGAGCCTCGGCGCCGTTCGCCGCGTCGATCGCGACCGCGATGGTGCGCGCGCGGTCGGCGGCGCTGATCCCGGTGGAAATCCCTTCGCGCGCCTCGATCGAGACGGTGAAGGCGGTCTCGTTGCGGCTGCGGTTGGTCGCCGCCATCGGCGCCAGGCCGAGCTGGTCGGCGCGTTCGCGGGTCAACGCGAGACAGATCAATCCGCGGCCGTGGCGGGCCATGAAGTTGATCGCGTCGGGCGTCGCCATTTGCGCCGGGATGACGAGATCGCCCTCGTTCTCGCGCGATTCATCGTCGACGAGGATGAACATGCGGCCGTTGCGGGCCTCGTCGATGATCGCCTCGGTCCCGACCAGCACCTGCGCGGTGCCGCGCTGGATCAGCCTTTCGAGCCGGGTGAGCGTGTCGGCGGTCGGGTTCCAGTCCGAGGAGCCGAGCTTTCTCAAGCTGTTGGGGTGAAGCCCGGCGGCGCGGGCGAGGCCCGCCCGGCTGACTTCGCCGGTGGCGACGATCGCTTCGAGCCGCTCGATCAGGGTCGTGCTCACGGCCGCCCAATATCACATTGTGATGTGATGAAAAGCGGAATCTACGCGTCCCTATTGTGCACGGCTGGCGATCATCCGGTCGATGTAGCGTGCGAGCACGTCGACTTCGACATTGAGCTGTCGCCCGGCCGCCAGTTCGTCGAAGGTCGTGTGCAATCCAGTATGCGGGATGATGTTGACCGAGAAGCGCGTCGAGCCGGCGTCCACGTCGCGCACGTCGTTGACCGTCAGCGACACGCCGTCGAGCGCGATCGAGCCCTTGGACGCGATCATCGGCCCGAGCGCGCGCGGCACGCCCACCTCGATTCGCGTCGAATCGCCTTCGGGGCGGGTGCCGACGACCTCGCCGACCGCGTCGACATGGCCGGTGACGATATGCCCGCCGAGCTCGTCGCCGAGCCGCAGCGAGCGCTCGAGGTTGAGCCGCGCGCCTTCGTTCCACAGGCCGGCGGCGGTTCGCGAGACGGTTTCGGCCGAAAGGTCGATCGCGAACCAGTCGTCGCCCTTGTCGACCACCGTAAGGCACACGCCCGAGCAGGCGATCGACGCGCCGATATCGACCGTCGCCAAATCATAGCCGCACGCGATGCGCAGCCGCAGGTCGCCGCGCTGCTCGGCTTCGCGAACGGTGCCGATGTCGGTGACGATCCCGGTGAACATTCTAGTCCTTCGATACGGGGCTTCGCTTCGCTCAGTCCCTACTCAGGATCAGCGGACCAGGGCAATCTCTACCGCTCATCCTGAGTAGCCCGCGGAGCGGCGTATCGAATGAGCGCGCTCGTAAACTTCGAGGCGGTCGACGCCGAGACGGCGCTCGTCGACCAGCCGCCAGCGCCCGTGCGCGTCGGCGATCGCGTCGAGCCCGACATAGCCGAACGACGACTTGCCCTCGCCGACGATGATCGGCGCCCGGTAGATGAGGATGCGGTCGACCAGGTCCTCGGCGAGGAAGGCGGTGGCGGTCGCCGACCCGCCTTCGACGAGCAGGTCGTTGACGTCATGAAGTCCACAGACATCGCACGGAGAATGCAGGGTTTTCCATCCCGCGACGGCCTCGCCGCGCGTGAGCAGGGCGCGTCTGGGCGAGCGCTCCTCGAGGCCCGGCAGGCGCACGTCGAGCCGTGGCTGATCGGCGAGATAGGTGCCGCGGCCGACCAGGATCATGTCCGAATGGGCGCGCTCGAGATGGACGTGGCGGCGCGCATCCTCGCCGGTGATCCACTGGCTCTCGCCCGAGGGCAGCGCGATCTTGCCGTCGATCGACAAGGCGAGCTTGAGCGTGATGCGCGGGCGGCCGAGCGCGAGCCGCGTCAGCCAGCCGGCGAGCGAGCGCTTCGCGGCCTCGCGGGCGATGCCCAGCGTGACCTCGATGCCGGCGGCGCGAAGACGGCGGATGCTCTTGCCCGCGGTGCGCGGGTCGGGGTCCCGGAGCGCGACGACGACCCGCGCCGGCCTGGCGCCGAGCAAAAGGTCGAGGCACGCCGGACCGCGGTCGCTGGCGTGAGCGCACGGCTCGAGCGTCACATAAACGGTCGCGCTGCGCGCCTTCTTGCCGGCCTGCGCGAGCGCGACCGCCTCGGCGTGCGGGCGCCCGCCCGCCGCGGTCGCGCCTCTGCCGACGGGCCTGCCACCGGGCGACACGATCACGCAGCCGACATTGGGATTGGGCGCGCTTCGGCCACGCGCGCTTTGTCCCAGCGCGATCGCCTCGTCCATCCACCGCCGGTCGGCGGTCACATGCCGAACCGCTTCTCGAGCTTCTGGAACTGGCGCTGCTTCTCGCGCTCGGCCGCCGCTTTCGCCGCCTGGTCCTTCTTCTGGTCGGCGACGATTTCCGCGTCGGTGCGGTTCGACGGGTAGAGCTCGACGTAGGTCACCCGCGGCGGCGGGGCGGTGCCCATCTTCGAATCGACCACGAACTCGATGACGATGATCGCGGTGACGAGCAGCGCCAGCGATGCGCCGATCACCTGCTCGCGGCTGCGCTGCCGCATGAAGGCGGCGAGGTCGCGAAAGGCCGCGGTCGGACTCGACGGACGGGGGAACCAGGACATGGCCCCGAAGATAGGGTGGCCGGGCGGGACGCGCCAGCCTGCGGGCGATCAGCCCTCGAGCTCGAAGCGGAGCGTAATGACCGTCGAGCTGGCGACCGCACGCCCGTCCTCGCTGGCCGGCCGGTAGCGCCAATGCGCGAGCAGATGCCGGCGCGCGGCGTCGACGAACGCGCGATCGGCCAGGCCGAGCGGCTCAACCGCCACGACCCGTCCGCGCTCGTCGATCGTCAGGCGCAGCCGGAGTACCGCCTCTTCGCCGGCGAGCAGCTTGCTCGCCGGATAGGGCGGGCGCAGCTCCGACGACGGGGTGAGCAGCCGCGCGCCGATCTTAACTGGAGGCGCCGGCGCGGGATCAGCCTGAACAGGGGGCGACGGGTCCGGGCCGATGATCGGACCGAGGTCGGGCAGCGCGGGGGACGAATCGACGGCCGGCGCGTCGTTCGAGGGCAGCGGAACCTCGCGCGGCGGCAGGTCGAGCGTCGATTGCCGCGGCGGAAGGGGCGTGTCGGGCGGGATGACGCGGACCGGGGGCGGATCGTCCTCGGGGATGAAGTCGACGACCAGTGGACCGTGGCCGATCCGCGCCGGCAGGTCCATCTTCGCGCTCATCACGGCCGCGATCACGGCAACATGGATCGCGACGATCGCAAGCATGGCATTGGGAGCGGACCGGCGCTCGGCGATCGGGCGGTTGGCGGCATAAGCGAGCATCGGGCGCTCCTTCACGCAAACAACTGCTACTAACTGAATGTTACATCATTACATTCGTTTCGCAAGCGGAAACGTGACAGCGCGAGAAATCAGCGCTTCGCGGCGGCTTCGAGGCGCGCAACGACGCGCGGCTTGCCCATCGCGGCGAGCAGCGGCGCCAGTTCCGGGCCATTGTCGCGTCCGGTGAGCGCCAGGCGCAGCGGATGGAACAGCTCGCGGCCCTTCTTGCCGGTCGCTTCCTTCAGCTCGCCGGTCAGCGCGCGCCACGGATCGGCCGACCAGTCGAGGCCTTCGGCGATCACCGCGGCGTCCTTCACCAGCAGCCGCTCGTCATGACCGAGCTCGGGCGCGTCGATCTCGCCATGCAGCACCTCGCGCCACGCGGCGAAATCGGACAGCCGCTCGAGATTGGGCCGAAGCAGCAGCCAGTCCTGTTCAGTCGCGCTATCCGGAAGGCGCTCGCGCACCGCGTCGAACGGCAGGCCGTGCATCAGCCGGGCATTGACCAGCTCGACCTCGTGCGGGTCGAAATGGGCCGGCGCGCGGCCGAAGGTTGCGAAATCGAACGTTGCGGCAAGCTGGTCGAGCGTGGCGATCGGCTCGACCGGCAGCGAAGTGCCGATCCGCGCCAGCACGTCGAGCAGCGCCATCGGCTCGACGCCCTCTTCGCGGAGGTGCGGCGCGCCGTACGATCCGAGCCGCTTCGACAATTTGCCCTCGGCCATCACCAGCAGCGCCTCGTGCGCGAACCGCGGCGGCTCGGCGCCCAGCGCCTCGAACATCTGGATCTGCGCGGCGCTGTTCGACACATGGTCCTCGCCCCGCACGACATGGGTGATCCGCAAGTCGATGTCGTCGATCACGCTGGGCAGAAGGTAGAGCCAGCTGCCGTCCTCGCGCCGGACGACGGGATCGCTGAGGAGCTTAGGGTCGAACCGCTGCTCGCCGCGGATGAGGTCGGTCCACGCGATCGGCGAGCCATGGTCGAGCCGGAAGCGCCAGTGCGGAGCGCGGCCTTCCGGCACCGGCGCATCGGGAGCCTTGCGCTCGTAGACCGGCGGAAGCCCGCGCCCGAGCAGCACCTTGCGGCGAAGGTCGAGCTCGTCCGGAGTTTCGTAACAGGCATAGACCCGCCCCGCCTCCTTCAGCCGCGCGAACTCGCGCTCGTAGAGGTCGAAGCGCTCGGACTGGCGGACAATGTTGTCAGGCTTGAGCCCGAGCCAATCGAGGTCGTCGCCGATCGCCTGGTCGAAATCCGCCGTCGAACGCTCCCGGTCGGTGTCGTCGATGCGGAGCAGGAAGCGCCCGCGCTCCTTCCTGGCGAACAGGAAATTGTGGAGCGCGGTGCGGATATTGCCGACATGCAGCCGCCCGGTCGGCGAGGGCGCGAAGCGGGTGATGGTGCTCATCGCGGCAGCTTCGCTTTCGGCCCGGTGTGGAAGAAGTTGCTGATCGGGTAGCGGCGGTCACGGCCGAAGTTGCGGTTGCCGATCTTCACCCCGGGCGGCGCCTGGCGGCGCTTGTATTCGGCCTTGAGCAGCTTGCTCTCGATGTCCGCGACGAGGGCGGCATCCTCGCCGGTAGCCGCCGCGACCTCGCCGACCGACATTTCCTTGTCGACCAGCCCTTCGAGGATTCGGTCGAGCACCGAATAAGGCGGGAGGCTGTCCTCGTCCTTTTGCCCGGGACGAAGCTCGGCCGACGGCGGCTTGGTAATCACCCGCTGGGGCATCACCGGCCCGTCCGGTCCGAGCGCGCCTTCGGGCTTGTTGCCGTTGCGCCAGCGGGACAGCGCGAACACCGTCGTCTTGTAGGCGTCCTTGAGCACCGAATAGCCGCCCGCCATGTCGCCGTAGAGCGTGGCATAGCCGACGCTCATTTCGCTCTTGTTGCCGGTCGTCAGCAGCATCTGCCCGCCCGAGTTGGACAGCGCCATCAGCGCGACCATCCTGAGGCGCGCCTGGACATTCTCGGCGGCAAGCCCGCTCATCTCGGGCAGCATCTCGCCGACCGCGGTGACCGCGGGAACGATCGACACGGCGTCATGGCGGCAGCCGAGAAGCCGGGCGCATTCGCGGGCATCCTCGAGGCTCTCGTCGCTGGTGTACTTCGAGGGGAGCATCACGCCCCAGACCTTGTCGGGCCCGAGCGCGTCGACCGCGACCGCGGCGGAGAGCGCGCTGTCGATGCCGCCGGAAAGCCCCAGGATCACGCCGGGGAAGCCGTTGCGCCGCACATAATCGTGCAGCCCCATCATCATCGCCCGGTACACGTCCTCGGGGAAGGCATCGAGCGCGTGGGCTTCGCGGGTCATGCAGCGCCAGCCGCCGGCGGTCCGCTCCCAGTCGGTGACGAGCAGCGCCTCGTCCCAGTCGCACAACTGGACGACCCGCTCGCCGTCGGGGTGGACGATGAACGACGAGCCGTCGAACACCAGCTCGTCCTGCCCGCCGACACGGTTCAGATATGCGATCGGAAGCGCGGTTTCGACAGCCCGGCTGCGCACGAGGCGGTAGCGCTTGTCGTCCTTGTCGAGCTCGTAGGGGCTGCCGTTGGGCACCAGCAGCAGTTCGGCGCCGGCCTCGGCCAAATGCGCGCAGACGACCTCCTGCCAGATATCTTCGCAGATCGGGACGCCGATCTTCACGCCGTTGAATTCGATCGGCTCGGGCAGCGGTCCGGACGCGAAGATGCGCTTCTCGTCGAACGTCCCGTAATTGGGCAGCTCGTGCTTGAGCGTCCGGCCGATCACCCGGCCGCGGTCGGCGAGCAGCATCGCGTTGTAAGTCCGCCCGCCCTCGCTGACGACGGTGCCGATGAGCATCGCCGGGCCGGGCTCGACCGTCGCCTGGACGAGCCTGTCGGTGCATTCGTGGGCGCGCCGCACGAACTCGGGCTTGAGCACCAAATCCTCGGGCGGGTAGCCGATCAGCTGGAGCTCCGGGCACATCAGCAGGTCGGCGCCCTTGGCCCGCCGCCGCATCTCGAGCATCGCCGCCGCGTTGCCCTCGAGGTCGCCGACCCGCTGGTTCATCTGGGCGAAGGCGATGCGGAGCTTGTCCATGCGTGCCCCATAACGGGTGTTTGCGGGGTTGCCATCCGCTCGCTAAGGCGCGCCGACGCCGCTGGGGAGCTGCCGCCATGAAATTGCTCGCCGGGAACAGCAACCTGCCGCTGGCCCGCTCGATCTCCGACTATCTCGAAATGCCGCTGACCGACGCCAGCGTGCGCCGCTTCGCCGACGAGGAGGTGTTCGTCGAGATTCACGAGAACGTCCGCGGCGAGGACGTCTTCGTGCTGCAATCGACCAGCTTCCCGGCCAACGACAACCTGATGGAATTGTTGATCTGCATCGACGCGCTGCGTCGCGCGTCGGCGCGGCGGATCACCGCGGTGGTGCCCTATTTCGGTTACGCCCGGCAGGACAGGAAGCCCGGTCCGCGCACGCCCATCTCGGCCAAGCTGGTCGCCAACCTGATCACCCATTCGGGCGCCGACCGGGTGCTCGCGGTCGATTTGCACGCCGGCCAGATCCAGGGCTTCTTCGACATTCCGACGGACAATCTCTACGCCGCGCCGACGATGGCTGCCGACATACTTCGCCACGTCGAGGGCGAGGACCTGACGATCGTCTCGCCCGACGTCGGCGGCGTGGTTCGCGCTCGCGCCTTGGCCAAGCGGCTCAACAACGCGCCGCTGGCGATCGTCGACAAGCGCCGCGACCGGCCCGGCCAGTCCGAGGTCATGAACATCATCGGCGACGTCGATGGTCGCTGCTGCATCCTGATCGACGACATCATCGATTCGGGCGGAA
>DASTID010000164.1:0-4224 GCA_035717905.1 Sphingomicrobium sp.
GCACAAGGTGGTCGGGATCACCGGCACCAACGGCAAGTCGACGACGACCGCGCTCGTCCACCACATCCTGCAGACCGCCGGCGTGCCGACCACGATGGGCGGCAACATCGGCCTGCCGATCCTCGCCCAAGACCCGCTGCCGGAAGGCGGGGTCTATGTGCTGGAGCTGTCGAGCTACCAGATCGACCTGACGCAGAGCCTCGACTGCGAGGTCGCGGTGCTGCTCAACATCACTCCCGATCACCTCGATCGGTACGAGAGCTTCGAGGCTTATGCGGCCTCAAAAGTGCGCCTCTTCGAGATGCAGTCCGGCGATCATCTCGCAGTTGCACGGACCGCTGAATGGTTCGGACAAGGCGCCGTCGAACACTCCCGCGCCGGATTTGTCGAGATCATTGAGGATGCCTTCAACATACCGGCAGGTGACCCAGAGTTCGTGATGGCTTCCAAGCAGATCGAATGGCCAGCGCTGCAGGGTCCTCACAACTTGGAGAACGTAGCTGCTGCGATGGCGGTCAGCTATGCGTCGGGACTCTCAGGAGTGCAGATCAAAGAGGGTCTCCGCACTTACCCCGGCCTCCCCCACCGCATGGAGCGCATTCGGGACAAGGACGGCGTCCTCTTCGTCAACGACAGCAAGGCGACCAACCCGACCGCGACCGCGCCCGCGCTCGCCGCATTCGAGCGCATCCGCTGGATCCTCGGCGGGCAGGCGAAGACCGACAATCTCGACGAGTGCGCGCCGCACTTCGCGCACGTCCGCTCGGCCTATGTCATCGGCGAAGCTGGCGAATTGTTCGCGCGGCTCTTGTCCCCGCACATCCCTGTGAAAAACTGTGGAAAACTGGACGCCGCGGTGCGCGAGGCCGCTGCGGATGCGGTGAGCGGTGATACGGTGCTGCTGTCGCCGGCGTGCGCGTCGTTCGACCAGTTCCGCGACTTCGAAGACCGGGGCGATCAGTTCAGGGCACTGGTGGAGGCATTATGATCGGGAGCATCTCGGGCAAGATCAAGGAGAAAGCCGCGCTGATGGACCCCGGCCATTACGGCCGCTCCGACACCAGTGCCATCGGCCGCTGGTTCTGGGAGATCGACAAGGTCCTGCTGCTGCTGGTCAGCGTGTTGATCGGGATCGGCCTGATCGCCGTCGCCGCCGCGTCGCCCGCCGCCGCGCACCGCTATTCCGGCGGCAACGTCCGCTTCTCCGAGCTTTATTATTTCTGGCGCCAGCTCGCCTGGATCGCGGTCGGCGTGCCGGTGATGATCGCCATTTCGATGATGCCCAAGGAGCGGGTGCGGCGGCTGTCGCTGTTCGGCGCGGCCTTCTTCTTCGTGCTGCTGATCTTCGTCCCGGTGCTCGGGCCGGAGATCAACGGCGCCAAGCGCTGGATCGCGTTCGGCGTCGGCCAGGTCCAGCCGTCGGAATTCCTGAAGCCGTTCTTCGTCGTGGCGATGGCCTGGCTGCTGAGCCTCAAGGAGGCCGACAAGTCGCTCCCGGTGTTCCCGATTTCGGCCGCCGTGGTCGGCAGCGTCGCTTATTTGCTGATGAAGCAGCCGGACTTCGGCAGCACAATCATCTTCTGCGCCGTGTGGGTGGCGATGCTGGCGCTCGCCGGCGTGTCGCTGCGCGTGCTCGGCGGCCTCGCCATTGCCGGCGTCATCGGCGTGATCCTCGCTTATTTCTTCTACGACGTCGCGACCGCGCGCATCGACGAGTTCCTGTTCGGCACCGGCGACAGCTTCCAGACCGACAATGCGATGCGCACGCTGACCGCCGGCGGGCTGTTCGGGATGGGGCCCGGCGGCGGCACCCGCAAGTTCGGCCTGCCCGAGCCGCATACCGACTATATCTTCTCGGTCGTCGGCGAGGAGTTCGGGCTGATCGCCTGCCTCGCCATCGCCGCGCTCTACCTCGGCATCGTCGCGCGGGTTCTGGTCAAGCTGCTCGATGAAGACAGCAGCTTCGCGATTCTCGCCGCCGGCGGGCTGGTCATCCAGTTCGGGCTGCAGGCGCTGATCAACATGATGGTCAACGTCCAGCTCGCGCCGTCCAAGGGCATGACCCTGCCGTTCATCAGCTACGGCGGCTCGTCGATGCTCGCGCTGTCGATCGGCATGGGCTTGCTGCTCGCCTTCACGCGCCGGAACCCGTATCTCACCCGCTCGCCCTATGTGGTGAAGTGGAGCGGGGAGAGACTGCCTACATGAATTTCGTGCTCGCTGCCGGGGGGACAGGGGGACATATGGTCCCCGCTCACGCGCTCGCGGCGGAACTGAAGAGCCGCGGCCACGGCGTCTTGCTGATCACCGACGATCGCGGCGCACGCTTCCCCGGCCTGTTCGAGGGCGTTCCGGTCCACATCCTGCCCGCGGGAAGGCTGGGTGGCGGGCCGATCGGCTGGCTGAAGGCGTTGGGCGCGGTCGCGCGCGGCCGGGCCAACGCGAAGCGCCTCTATCGCGAGCATCGCCCCGACGCGGTCATCGGCTTCGGCGGCTACCCGGCATTCCCGTCGCTGCTGGCGGCGAGCGCGATGCGCATCCCGACGGTGCTCCACGAGCAGAATGCGGTGCTCGGCCGCGTCAACCGCCTGCTCGCCGGCGAAGCCGAGGCGATCGGCACGGCCTACGACAGGCTCGAACGGCTCAAGCCCAAACATGCCGGCAAGAGCGTGCTGGTCGGCAATCCGGTCCGTGAAACGGTCGCCAAGCTGGGCGAGCTGCCGTTCCCGCCGTTCGACGAGATCGCGCCGCTCAAGATCCTCATCACCGGCGGCAGCCAGGGCGCGACCGTGCTCGGCCAGGTCGTGCCGGAAGGGCTCGGCCTGTTGCAGCCCTCGTTGCGGCGGCGGCTGCAGGTGGTCCACCAGTGCCGGCCCGACGATATCGAGCGCGTCCGCCGCCGCTACGCCGAACTCGGCATCCCCGCGGAGCTGACGACCTACATCGAGGACATGCCGCAAAAGCTCGCCGACGCGCATCTGGTGATCGGCCGCGCCGGCGCTTCGACCATCGCCGAGCTGACCGCCGCGGGACGCCCGGCGATCCTGATCCCGTTCCCGTCGGCGACCGACGACCACCAGACCGCCAACGCCCGCGAGATGACCAGGGCCGGGGGCGCGCGGACGATCCAGCAGAGTGACTTCACGCCGCACGTGCTGGCGCGCCAGATCGAGGCGATGGCCGCCGATCCGGTCGCGCTCAACAATGCGGCGGCGCGCGCCCTGTCGGTCGGGCGGCCCCACGCCGCGCGCGACCTCGCCGACCTCGTCGAGCGGGTCGGGGGCGGGCTTGCCCCGGTCGCGGTCGGGCCGGTGCTCAGCCCGCGCAAGCGCACGAAAGCGCCCGCCGGAGGCGTCCCCGCATGATGAAGGCGTTGGGGACCGACATCGGCACGATCCATTTCGTCGGCATCGGCGGCATCGGCATGTCCGGCATCGCCGAGGTGATGCACCGGCTCGGCTACAAGGTGCAGGGCTCGGACGCGTCGGACAGCTATGTCGTCGAGAAGCTGCGCAAGGCCGGAATCCCGGTGACCATCGGCCATTCGTCCGACAATCTCGGCGATGCGGCGGTCGTCGTCTGCTCGTCGGCGATCAGGGACGGCAACCCCGAGGTCGACGCCGCCGCCGAGCGTCGCCTGCCGCGGGTCAAGCGCGCCGAGATGCTCGCCGAGCTGATGCGCATGCAGAAGACGGTCGCGGTCGCCGGCACGCACGGCAAGACGACGACGACCTCGATGATCGCCGCGCTGCTCGACAGCGGCGGGCTCGACCCGACCGTGATCAACGGCGGGATCATCAACCGCTACGGCTCCAATGCGCGCCTCGGCAAAAGCGACTGGTGGGTGATCGAGGCCGACGAGAGCGACGGCAGCTTCCTGCGGCTCGACGGGACGATCGCGGTCGTCACCAACGTCGATCCCGAGCATCTCGAGCATTACGGCAGCTTCGAGAAGGTCAAGGACTCGTTCGTCGAGTTCATCGAGAACGTGCCGTTTTACGGGCTCGCGGTGCTGTGCGTCGATCATCCGGAAGTGCAGAATTTGATCGGCCGAATCCGCGACCGGCGGATCGTAACCTATGGCTTTTCCGCGCTCGCCGACGTTCGCGCCGACAATGTCTCGGCGGTTCCCGGAGGCAGCCGCTTCGACGTGCAGGTGCTGAACCGCGACGGCGAGCGGCGGACGATCGAGGGCGTCCAGGTGCCGATCCCGGGCCGCCACAA
>DASTID010000165.1:0-35019 GCA_035717905.1 Sphingomicrobium sp.
TGCGCCGGTCGATCGGGAAGAAGCCGCAGGTCGCGCCATATTCGGGCGCCATGTTGGCGATCGTCGCGCGGTCGGCGACGGTCATGCTGTCGAGGCCCGGGCCGTAGAATTCGACGAAGCGGCCGACGACGCCCTTCTGACGCAGCATCTGGGTGACGGTCAGCACCAAGTCGGTCGCGGTGATTCCTTCCTTGAGCTCGCCGGCGAGGCGGAAGCCGACGACTTCGGGGATCAGCATGCTGACCGGCTGGCCGAGCATCGCCGCTTCGGCCTCGATCCCGCCGACGCCCCAGCCGAGCACGCCGAGGCCGTTGACCATCGTCGTATGGCTGTCGGTGCCGACCAAAGTGTCGGGGTAGGCGAGCGCCTCGCCGCTCTGATCCTCGCCGGTCCACACGCACTGCGCGATATATTCGAGGTTGACCTGGTGGCAGATGCCGGTGCCCGGCGGCACCACCTGGAAATTGTCGAACGCCTGGGCGCCCCATTTGAGGAACTGGTAGCGCTCGCCGTTGCGGTGATATTCGAGCTCGACGTTCTTCTCGAACGACTGCGGAGTCCCGAACTCGTCGACCATCACGCTGTGGTCGATGACCAGATGCACCGGAACCAGCGGGTTGATCTTCTGCGGATCGCCGCCGAGCGCCTTCATCGCGTCGCGCATCGCCGCCAGGTCGACCACCGCCGGCACGCCGGTGAAGTCCTGCATCAGCACCCGCGCCGGCCGGTATTGGATCTCGCGCGCGATCTTCCGCTCCTTCTGCCAGTCGACCATCGCCTGGAGGTCTTCGCGCTTGACCGTCTGCCCGTCCTCGAAGCGCAGCAAATTCTCGAGCAGAACCTTCATCGAGAAGGGCAGGCGCGCGATGTCGCCGAGCTGATCGGCTGCCTTGGCCAGCGAATAATAAGCGTAGGTGGTGCTTCCGACCGTCAGCGTGGAACGGGTGTCGAGGCTGTCCTGTCCGGTCGGGATCATTGCCGTCCTTTTGCGCGAAATGCGGCGGCGGGATGCCGCCGAATGGGGCCGCGCAGCCCTTAGCAACCAGCCGGTGACGCGGCAAACCGCGCGCCGCGCTGTCCGCCGCACTGGTCAAAACGGCTCACGAGCGGCTGTGTTGCGGCGAACGGAACAGCAGTTGCGGCGGGGCGTCCCCGAACCCCTCCCAATCGGCGCGCCGAGCCCATAGAAAAGGGGTTAACGGAGCAATCGGAAAGGATTGACGAGTGACGGGCACCGCCCACGACAGCGACTATTTCCGCCGCCGCGCCGCCGAGGCGCGCGCCGCCGCTTTCTGCAAGGAAGACGGCGACGCGGTGGAAGTCGCGGGCGATCTCGCGCTCGCTTATGCGGCGCTCGCGCGGCGCCGCGCCAAGGCCGCCGACGACGAGCCCGACATGATCGTCTCTCCGGCGCTCGGGCAGCCGGCCTGATCCGTTCCGCCGCACAGCGCCGCGCGCTCTAAATCCACCCTCTTCGCTTGAAATAGAGGAACGGCAGCGCGCCGCTGGCGACGATCAGCGCCAGCGCCAACGGATAGCCATAATGCCAGCCAAGCTCGGGCATGAAGCGGAAGTTCATGCCGAAAATCCCGGCGATCAGCGTCGGCGGCAGGAAAATTACGGCCGCCCACGAAAACAGCTTCATCGCCGCATTCTGCTCGATGCTGATCAGGCCGAGCGAGGCGTCGAGCAGGAAGATCAGATTGTCGGCGAGGAAGCTCGCATGCTCGGTCAGCGAGGTGATGTCGGTCGTCATGCTCGAGATGTGATGCTGAGTCTCCTTTTGCGACGCCTCGTTGACGCGGTTCGACCCGGCGAGGAAGCTCAGCATGCGGCTGGTGCTGACCGCCGAATAGCGGATCTTGGCAAGCAAGGTCTGCGCCCGGCCGATCCGCGTCAGCAGCGCCGTCAGCCGCGCCGCGGGAATCCGCCGATCCTCGATGCGCCGCTCGAAAATGTGCGACGACAGCCGCTCGATCTCCGCGCTGACGCCTTCGAGCTCGTCCGCGAGGCGGTCGATGATCGCGTCGAGCATCCGCACCAGCACCGTGGGCGCGTCCTTGACCAGCGCCGGCTCGCGCCGGGCATGGTCCTCGAAGGCGCGCACCGGCTTGGGCGTCGCATAGCGGATCGTCACCAGCCGGTTGTCGGCGAGGACGAAGCCGATCGGCGTGGTCGTCGGCTCGCCGTCCTCGACTCCGCGCAGAACGCTGACTGTCATGTAGAGCGCGCCGCCAAGCTCGTAGAGCCGGCTCGACGGCTCGATTTCGGACATCTCGTCCTGGGTCGGAACGTCGACGTCGATGCAGCGCTCGACCAGCTTTTCCTCTTCCTCGGTCGGCTCCTCGAGGTCGATCCAGGTCGCGGTCTCGGGAATCTTGTCGAGCTTGCCCTCGACGATGCTTCCGTCGCAGCCTGGTCCGTAAGCGCGCAGCATGGTGGTGCATGTGTCATTGCGAGCGCAGCGAAGCAATCCGGCAATGGGCCCATGGATTGCTTCGTCACTTCGTTCCTCGCAATGACAGCGGATGAATCCTCGCCGCGCCGCGCTGGCGGCCGTCCTCATCCTTATCGTTGCCGCGGCGATCCTGCTGGCGATGGGCCGCAACCCGATCTGCACCTGCGGCACCGTCGATTTGTGGGTCGGCGCGCGCGACAGCGCCAGCACCAGCCAGATGCTCGCCGACTGGTACAGCTTCAGCCACATCGTCCACGGGCTGCTGTTCTATGCCGCGCTATGGCTGATCGCGCGCCGCCGGCCGGTCGAATCGCGGTTTCTCGCGGCGCTGCTGATCGAAGCGGCCTGGGAAGTGATTGAGAACACGCCGCTGGTGATCGACCGCTACCGCGAAGCGACCGCGGCGCTCGGCTACAGCGGCGACAGCGTGATCAATTCGCTGTCCGACATCGCGATGATGGCGCTCGGCTTCTTCGCGGCGCGCAGGCTGCCGCTCTGGGCGTCGGTCGCGTTGCTGCTGGTCCTCGAGCTAATTCCGCTGCTGGTCATCCGCGACAATCTGACGCTGAACGTGTGGATGCTGCTCGCCCCGACCGACGCCGTGCGCGCGTGGCAGGCGGGCGCCTGAGGTCCGGCACGATTTGGCGCGCGATGCATTGATAGCGGCGCACCCAGGAGGAGGATGCCTGTGAAGTTCGCCGCAGTCCTGATTGCCGCGTTGGTAGCGGTGGCGCCGGCGCCGGCCCTGGCGGACGAGGTTTTCGGCGGCCTCTATGTCCATGACGTCGATACGCCGTTGACGATCAGCGGGATCGAGGGCGGGGCCGATGTCCAGCTCGGCTGGCGCGGCGGGCGCATCGGCAAGACCCCGCTCCAGCCCTATTTGTTTGGCGCGCTCAACACGGCGGGCGAGACGAGCTACGCCGCCGCCGGCATTTCCGCGAAATTCGGTCGCCAGATCTACATCCGCCCCGGCGTCGGGCTGGCGATCCACAACGGTTCGGCGAAGAACTTTGAGGACCCGACCAACGGCAAGATCGACTTCGGCAGCCGGGTGCTGTTCGAGCCCGAGCTCGGCATCGGCGTGCAGGTCTCGCCGCGCCTGTCAGTCGAGGCCAGCTGGGTGCACATGAGCCATGCGCAGCTGTTCGGCCGCCAGAACCCCGGCATCGACAATCTCGGGGTCCGGCTGAACCTCGGCTTCTAGCGCCCGACCATCGTCTCGGGCTGCACGACGCGGTCGAACGTCTCCGCGTCGACCAGGCCGAGCTCCAGCCCCGCCTCCTTCAGCGTCTGCCCGGTCTTGTCCGCATGCTTGGCGATCGCCGCGGCATTGTCGTAGCCGATCTCGGGCGCGAGCGCGGTCACCAGCATCAAGGAGCGGTTCATCAGCTCGGCGATCCGCGCTTCGTCCGGCTCGGCGCCTTCGAGCATGCGCGCGGTGAAGCTCTCCATCCCGGTCGCGAGCAGGTTGATCGAGCGGATCACGTTGGCGCCGATCAGCGGCTTGAACACGTTCAATTCCAGGTGGCCCTGCATCCCGCCGATCGTCACCGCAACATGGTTGCCCATCACCTGCGCGGCGACCATCGTCAGCATCTCGGCCTGGGTTGGGTTGACCTTGCCCGGCATGATCGAGCTGCCCGGCTCGTTCTCGGGCAGCTTCAATTCGCCGAGGCCGCAGCGCGGGCCCGAGCCCATCAGGCGGATGTCGTTGGCGATCTTGGTCAGCGCGACCGCGATCGTGTTGAGCACGCCCGACAGCTCGACCAACGTGTCGTGCGCCGCGAGCTCGGCGAACTTGTTGGGCGCCGAGGTGAACGGCAGCTGCGTCAGCTTGGCGACTTCCCTGGCGAAGGCGTCGGCGAAGCCCTTGGGCGTGTTGAGCCCGGTGCCGACCGCGGTCCCGCCCTGCGCCAGCCGCATCAGCCGCGGCAGCATGCCTTCGACGCGCGCGATGCAGTCCTCGACCTGCGCCGCATAGCCCGAGAATTCCTGGCCGAGGGTCAGCGGCGTGGCATCCTGCAGATGGGTGCGCCCGATCTTGACGATCGAGTCCCAGCGTCGCGCCATGTCGGCGAGCTGGCGGTGCATCGTCTTGAGCGCCGGCAGCAGCCGCCGATGGGCGGCGCGCGCGGCGGCGATGTGCATCGCGGTCGGGAAGCTGTCGTTGGACGACTGGCTCTTGTTGACATGGTCGTTGGGGTGGACCGGTTCCTTGCCGCCGCGCTTGCCGGTCAGAATCTCGTTGGCGCGGCCGGCGATCACCTCGTTAGCGTTCATGTTCGACTGGGTGCCCGAACCGGTCTGCCAGATGACCAGCGGGAACTGGCCGTCGAGGTCGCCGCGCGCCACTTCCGCCGCGGCCTGCTGGACCGCCTCGGCGATTTCGGGATCGAGCCCGCCGATGCGGGCGTTCACCCGCGCCGCGGCCTGTTTGATGAAGCCCAATGCGTGGACGATCTCGATCGGCATCTGCTCTTTGGGGCCGAACGGGAAATTCTCGATCGACCGCTCGGTCTGCGCGCCCCAATAGCTGTCCGCCGGCACGTCGATCGGCCCGAAGCTATCGGTTTCGGTGCGGGTGTTGCTGGCCAATTCTTCCTCCGTCATCCCCGCGAAGGCGGGGACCCGCCTGTTCCCCGGCGCTAGTAAGGAAGGCAGGCCCCGGATCAAGCCCGGGGTGACGAACGCGTCACTTCTTCCTGGTGAAGTCCACGCTGACGACGTTCGATCCGTCGTCGGCTTTCTCCGCCTTGGGCGCGTCGTTCTCCGCTTCCTCGTGCTCGTCGGCCGGCTCCTCGGCGGCATTGGCCTGGAACGTCAGCGCGAACTCGACCGCCGGGTCGTGGAATTGGGTGACTGCCGCGAACGGCACGTGCAACGTCGCGGACACGCCGCCGAACGACAGGCCGACCGAGAAGGCGTCGTCCTCGACCTTCAAGTCCCAGAAACGGTGCTGGATGACGATCGTCATCTCGTCCGGGAATTTCTCGGCCAGATGCTTGGGGATCGAAACGCCCGGCATCCGCGTCTTGAAGGTGATGTAGAAGTGATGCTCGCCGGGCAGCCCGCCCGACCGCTCGACCTCGCCGAGCACCCGCCCAACCACCGCCCGCAGCGCATCCTGCACGATCTCGTCGTACGGGATCAGGCTCTCGGGCGTGTCGTCGCTCATCGCCTTCAAGGTGGTAACGAGCGCGGGACGCCGGTCAAGCGGACTCGACGGCGGCGCGCCGGTCGCCGGCCGCTATTTCGGCGGCTCGACCGGCGCCGAGAAAATGTCGCAACCCTGGTGGTCCTGGCTGTGGCGGCAGATGGTGAAATAGACGGTCTTGCCGTCGGGCGCCCATTTGGGCGCGGTGCCGCGCCCCTCCGTCGCGGCGAGCAGCCGCACGTTGGACCCGTCGGCGTCCATCAGGAAAATCTGGTAGCCGGCGTTGCCGCGGTTGCCGGCGTAAGCGATCGTCTTGCCGTCGGGGGACCAGGCCGGCCAGCCCTCGTACGACCAATGGTTGGTGAGGTTCCGCGGGTTCGAGCCGTCGGCGTCGGCGACGAACACTTCGGAGTTCATGTCGCCGATGATCCGGCGGAAGGCGATCTTCCTGCCGTCGGGGGACATCACCGGGAAAGTGTTGACCCCGCCCGAGATCAAGGTCGTCACCCGCTTCGTCGCGAGGTCGATCGTGTAGATTTCGGACTCGTTCTTGGCCGGCGGGCGCAGGTCGTCGTCGGTGCAATAGAGGATTGCCTTGCCGTCGGGCGTGAACGATGGGTGGATCGCGCTTTGCGTCGGCGGCGTGACCGGCTCGGCGCCGCTCCCGTCCGGGTTCATGAGGTGGACGATCTTCTTGTGCCCTTCCCTGATCAGCACGAAGGCGATCTTCCGTCCGTCGGGTGACCACACCGGATCCTCGTGATCGGCATCGTTGAAGGTCAGCTGCTTCTCGCCGCCGCCGTCCATGGCGCGCATGACCAGTTGCTCGCGCCCGCCGATCATCCGGATCATCACGCCGCGCGTGCCGTCGGGCGCGGGGACGAAGTCGAACACGTAGGAGGCGGTGACCTGCCGCGCCCGTCCGACGGGGCCTTGCTGAGCGGTCCCCGGGGCGGAAACGAGGACGAGCGCGACGCCGATCGCCAGATGCTTCATTGGCTTGCTCCGCTGTCTCGGGAAACATCGATCAGTGCGTGCCCGTCGAGCCGGTCGGGCGTTGCGACGCCGGCCAGCGCGGCGAGAGTCGGGGCGACGTCGGCCGTGCGCGCGCCGCTCTCGGCCTGTCGCGCGGGAACGCCGGCCCCGTAAAAGATCACCGGCACCAGCCGGTCATAGGCGTATGGCGAGCCGTGGACGCTGGTCGCGCGGTCGAACGTCATGCCCTCCTTGAACTGAACGACGATCCCGTAGCGCGCCGGGTGGAACGGCCTGGGCTTGTCGCTCCACAGCGGGAAGTCGGTCGTATGGCCCGCGACGAAGGCCCGCTTCATCAGCTCGGCCTTCCAGTCGTCGGGGGCGGCGCTCGCCAGCCGCGCTTCGGTATAGACGTCGCCGACGAAGGGAGCCCGCGCGAGCTCCGCCGCAATCTTGCCGATCAGTTCATCGCGGCTGCCCTGGTGGGCTCTGGCGATCGCCTCGACGCGGTCGAGCAAGGCGTCGATCTCGGCGGTGGTCACGCGATGGAGGCAGCGGTCTTCGGGCGGGTCGGCGACTCCGTGATCGGCGCTGATCGCGACGACGTAGCGGCCCTTGCCGACCTCCCGGTCCAGGTCGTCGAGCATGGCGCCGAGCGCGCGGTCGAGCCGCAGCAAGGTGTCGAGCTGCTCCAGGCTGAGCGGCCCGAAATCGTGGCCGACCGAATCGGTCGCGCCGATCGCCAGCGCGAGATAGTCGGGCGTCGCGTCGGCGCCGAGCCGTTCCGCGCGGACGATGTCGCCGACTCGGCGCAACAACTCCTCGTCGATCAGCGGCGTCGAGCCCAGCCACGCCAGCGACCCGTCGGGGGTCTCGCCCTGCGCGGGCTCATAGCGGTGCGGGCCGAGCAGCCGGCCGCCGCCGGTCCACCGGGTGGCGTAAGCGTTGAACGGCGGGCAGCGGCTCGGATGGTCGGTCAGCGCGCGCCACTTGTCCGGGACGGTTAGGTCCCATGTCCGCGGCAGCGCACCCATCGCCTGGTTGAGGGTCAGCACCCACGCCGGGCGGTCGGCCCGGTAATAGGTCGAGGTCGTGTAGCCGCCGGCGCGGCTGTCGAACCAATACAGCCCATCTGGCTTGCGGCCTGCGTATGGGATCGCCGCGTCGGAACCGATGGCGATGGCCTTGGCGGACGGGCTTGCCGCCTTGATCCAGTCGCCGATGCTGGTCCCCTTCATCTGCCACGGGCTCGGCGCCGCCTCGCCGTCGCGGCCGACGATGCGGTAGCGCGCGTCCCGGACGACGCTGACCGACTGCCACTGGTCGCCGACCCGCTGCCACCATTCGTTGGCGGTCAGGCCGTGGTGCGAAGGGTATAGCCCGGTGGCGAGCGTCGCATGTCCCGGAAAGGACAAAGTGAGGCCGTGCGCCGCTTCGCCGTGGCGGACCCAATAGCCCTGATCCAACACCCGGCGGAAGCCGCCGGTGAACGCCTTGCTGTAGCGTTCGAGCAAGTCGCCGCGCAGCTGGTCGAACGTGATCTGGACGATCAGCCGGGGTTGCTCGGCCGCCTGGGTGGGAGCCGGCAGCAATGCGCCGGCGAGAAGCGCCAATGCTGGCAAGCGCATGGCCGGCGATCTCCGCGAAGTTGAAGCGGAGCCTGGCTTAAGGCGATCGCGGAAGCGCCCGCGCGGCTTTTGTGGCGAAGTGGCGAACGGCTAGCGGAAGGCGCTCAAATTCGCTTCGTACGCGCGCCCGACCGGCAGCTCCGTCCCCGACTCGAGCACCACGATGCGGGCGCCATTGAGGTGGACCGCGCGGATCTTCGAGCGGTTGACGAGGAAGCGCCGGTGGATTCGGACGAAGCCGTGGCGCCCGAGCGTCTGCGCGGCTTCGCGCATCGTCATTCGGCGCAGGCTGACTTTGCCGACGCTGTGGACCTCGATGTAATTGTCGGCGGCTTCGACCCAGTCGATCGCGTTGGCGATTGCGCCGAGCTCGACCAGCGCCGGTGCCGGCGGCCGGCGAAGCACCGCCTTGCGGGTCAGCGCGATCAGCAGCACCGCGACGCCGATTGCCGGCAGTCGCCGCATGAACAGCAGTCCCAGATGGTCGGTCATGCCGCCAAGGCAGAAATCGACCAGATATTCGAGGGCGATCGACAGCGCCGCGATGGCCAGCACCAGGCCGATCAGCAGCGTCGGCCGCCGGGTCGCGTCGACGCCCTGCGGCTGCTTCGACCATTCGAACAGAGCGAACCAGGGCACCACCGCGATCGCCGACCAGGTCAGGCTGCCCGACCACGGGCCCGGGCTCTCGCCGGTCATGAGGTGCTGGTAGCCGTGGCAATAGGCTGCGCCGGCGAGCCAGACGATCGCGCCGCACGCCAACAGTGGCGCGCCGCGCAGCGGCTCGAAGAACAGCCGGCCGAGACTCAGGCGCGGGGCGGCGCTTGCCATGGCCGCCAGATTATCCCGCGGCGCGGGACTGCACAATCGGCTTGACGGTCGCCGCGCTCGCGGCACAGTCGCGGCCATGCCCATCGACGCGACCGAGCCTTATGACGACAGCAACATCTTCGCGCGCATCCTGCGCGGCGAGCTGCCGTGCACAAAAGTCCACGAGGACGAGCACGCGCTCGCCTTCCGCGACATCAACCCGCTCGCGCCCGATCACATCCTGGTGATCCCCAGGGGCGCTTATGTCTCATGGGACGACTTCTCGGCCCACGCGTCCGAGGCCGAGATAGCCGGCTTCGTCCGCGCCGTCGGCACGGTGGCGCGCGAGGCCGGGCTGGTCGCGCCGGGCTACCGCCTGCTCGCCAACGTCGGACAGGATTCCGGCCAGGAGGTCGCGCACCTCCACGTTCACATTTTCGGCGGGCGGCCGCTCGGCCCGATGCTTGCGCGATAGAGCCTTATCGAACGACTATTGCCCTGACCGAATGAGCCGCTAGGCTCCGCCCAACAGAATTCGGCAGGGGAGTTTCGAATGGCGACTGTAGCACCCAAGGGAGGCCTGCTCGGCCGGGTGAAACCCCTCGACGCGATCCTCGCGACCGCCGAAAAGAAGAGCCTCAAGCGCACGCTCGGCGCGTTCCAGCTGACCCTGCTGGGCATCGGCGCGGTCATCGGCACCGGTATTTTCGTGCTCACCGCCGAAGCGGCCCAGAAGGCCGGCCCGGCGATGATGATCAGCTTCGTGATCGCCGGCTTCGTCTGCGCGGTCGCGGCGCTCTGCTATTCGGAGCTCGCCTCGATGGTCCCGGTTTCGGGCTCCGCCTACACTTATACCTATGCGGTGATGGGCGAGCTGCTCGCCTGGATGGTGGGCTGGGCGCTGATCCTCGAATATGCCGTCGGCGCGAGCGCGGTGGCGGTTGGCTGGTCGGGCTATTTCGTCGGGTTGATGCGAAGCTGGGGAGTCGAGGTTCCGCTCTCGGTCGCCGTCGGGCCGAGCCAGGGCGGACTTATCAATCTTCCGGCGGTCGTGATCTCCCTGCTCATCACCGGCCTCTTGATCGTCGGCACCAAGGAAAGCGCGCGGTTCACGTCGGCGCTCGTGCTGGTGAAGGTAGTGGCGCTGTCGATCTTCGTCGCTCTGACCTTCCCGGTCCTGAACGGCGCGCATTTCGAGCCGTTCATCCCCAATGGCTGGGGAACTTACGGCGTCGTCGGGGCGGCGGCCTCGATCTTCTTCGCTTATGTCGGATTCGACGCGGTTTCGACCGCGGCCGAGGAGACCGTGAACCCGCAGCGCAACGTGCCGATCGGCCTGATCGGGAGCCTGTTGTTCTGCACCGTCTTCTATTTGCTGGTCGCAGCCGGAGCGATCGGCGCGCTCGGCGCCGAGCCGGTGCGCAACGCCGCCGGCCAGGTGCTCCCGCCGGGCTCGGCGGAAATGGCCGCGCAATGCCAGGCGATGGTCGCCGGCGGCCTCAACGAGCCTTTGGTCTGCTCGAAGGAAGCGCTCGCCCACGTGCTGCGCTCGATCGGTTACGAGCGCATCGGCGACCTGATGGGCATCGCCGCGTTCGTCGCCCTGCCGTCGGTCGTGCTGATGATGATGTTCGGCCAGACCCGCATCTTCTTCGTCATGGCTCGCGACGGCCTGCTCCCGGACAAGCTGTCGGAGGTGCACCCCAAGTTCCGCACCCCACACATCGTGACCGCCTTCACCGGCATCGTCGTGACCCTGGCGGCCGCCTTCCTGCCGGTCGGCAAGCTCGCCGATTATTCCAACTCCGGCACCTTGTTCGCCTTCGCGATGGTCGCCTTGGCCGTAATGGTGCTGCGCAAGAAGGATCCCGGCCGGCGTCGTCCGTTCCGAACCCCGGGCGTCTTCATCATCGCGCCTCTGGCGATGATTGGCTGCGTCGGGCTGTACCTGTTCCTTCCGACGATCGCGAAGCTGGTGCTGATCATCTGGGGCGCGGTCGGCCTGCTGATCTATTTCGGCTATTCGCGCAGCCGCAGCCACGTCGGCCGCGGCATCGTCGAGGTGGTGCCCGACCCGAACCTGCAGCCGGAACTGGGCGACCTGCCCTAGCCGAGCAGGTCTCCGGCAAGCGTCCCGAGGTTCGCTTCGGGACGCGCGCCATAATGCTGGATCACTTCGGCTGCGCACACCGCGCCGAGCTCCAGCGAGCGCTCGAGGCCCAGCTCGCGCGCCTCGCCTGCGAGGAAGCCGGCCGCGAACAGGTCGCCCGCTCCGGTGGTGTCGACCAGCGCCTCGATCGGAGCGGCGGGAACGTCGGCGCGTTCTCCGCGGCGCGCGGCCAGCGCGCCATGCTCGTGGCGGGTGACGACCAACGTCTCGACCATGCCTTGCAGCAGCGCGACGGCGCTTTCGAGGTCGCTCGTCCGCGCCAGCGCCTCGGCTTCGACCTGGTTGGCGAACAGGATGTCGATGCGGCGCTCGTCGAGCAGCTGCAGCAGGTCGGAGTGGTGGCGGTCGACGACGAAGCTGTCGGACAGAGTGAAGGCGACCTTGGTGCCGCTTGCGCGCGCCGCGTCCATCGCCTTGTACATCGCGGCGCGCGGCCCCTCCGGGTCCCACAGATAGCCTTCGAGGTAGAGGATCTGCGCTTGTGCCACCTGCTGCGGGTCGACCGCTTCGGGGCCGAGCATCTGCGCGGCGCCGAGGAAGGTGTTCATCGTCCGCTGGGCGTCGGGCGTCACCAGGATCAGGCAGCGGCCGGTCGCGCCCACGTCCTCTCGCGCGGCCGTGTCGAATGCGACGCCGAGGCTGCGGATATCGTGCGCGAAAATCTGCCCGAGCTGGTCGTCGGCGAGCTGGCCGATGAAGCCGGCGGCGAGGCCCAGCGACGCCAGCCCCGCGACCGTGTTCCCGGCCGATCCGCCGCTGGCTTCGCGCCCCGGCCCCATCGCCGCGTAGAGTCGCTCGGCCTCGGCTTCGTCGATCAGCCGCATCGCGCCCTTGTGCATCCCCTCGCGGGCAAGGAACGCGTCGTCGGCATCGGCGATGACGTCGACGATCGCATTGCCGATGGCGAGCACGTCGAGGCGGCGGTCGGGCATTCAAGGTCTCCGAAGCGGCTGGGAATGCGCGCCGCCTAGCTGTGGGCCATCGTTCAGACAATCGTCATTGCGAGGCTCCGAAGGGGCCGCGGCAATCCAGCACCCTCTGTGGATTGCTTCGCTACGCTCGCAATGACAGGAAGGCGAAATGCGCCGCTTAACCCCCGCTTTCACCTTGTTCGTCGCCGCCTGCGCCACCGCGCCGCAAAAGCCGCCGCCGCCGGCAACCGTCGTCACCCCCTCGCCGCAGCGGTCGAGCGGCCTGCTCGGGCTCAGCTCGAGCGAGCTCGTCCAGCGGTTCGGCAACCCCGCGCTGCAAGTGCGCGAGGGCGCGGGGCTCAAGCTGCAATTCCGCAGGCGCGGCTGCGTGCTCGACGCCTACCTCTACGCGCCGCCGCAGGGCGGCGTGGAGCGCGTCGCGCACATCGATACCCGCTATCCGACCGGCGCCGACGCCAATCCGCAGAGCTGCGTCGCCGCGCTCGAATCCCCCTGAAGCTCGCCAAGCGCCCACTCGGCGGCTTCGGCGATCACCGGGTCGTCGTCGGCGAGGTGCCGCCGGATTGACGGCGCGAGCGCCGCGTCGCCGCTGTTTCCGGCGGCGATCAGGCAGTTGCGGATCATCCGCTTCACGCCGATGCGCTTGATCGGCGAACCCGCGAACATCTCGCGGAATGCGGAGTCGTCGAGCGTGAGCAGGTCGGCGAGCCGCGGCGCGGCGAGCTCGGCGCGCGGCAGGAATGCGCGGTTCGCCGCGGCGGCGTCGGCAAAGCGGTTCCACGGGCACACCGCCAGGCAATCGTCGCAGCCGTAGATGCGGTTGCCCATCGCCGCACGGAATTCGTGCGGGATCGGCCCGTCGTGCTCGATCGTGAGGTAGGAGATGCAGCGCCGCGCATCGATCCGGTGCGGGCCGTCGAACGCCTGCGTCGGGCAGGCGTCGAGGCAGCGCGTGCAGCTCCCGCAATGCACGCCCGAGCTGGCTGGCGGATCGGGTTCGAGCTCGAGGCTCGTCAGGATCACGCCGAGGAACAGCCAGCTGCCATGCTCGCGGCTGACGAGGTTGGTGTGCTTGCCCTGCCAGCCGATGCCCGCCGCCTGGGCGAGCGGCTTTTCCATCACCGGGGCGGTGTCGACGAACACCTTGAGCTCCGACGGCACCCGGTCGACGATGAAGCGGGCAAGCGCCTTCAGCGCCTTTTTGACCGTCTTGTGATAGTCGCCGCCTTGGGCATAGGCCGAGATGCGGCCGAGCTCCGGCCGCGCGCCGAGCGCCAGCGGATCGGCCGCGGGCGCGTAGCTCATGCCCAGCGCGATCGCCGATCTTGCCTCGGGCCACAAAGCGCGCGGGCTGACGCGATGGTGCGCGCGGCTCTCCATCCAGCCCATCGTCCCGTGATGTCCCGCCTCGAGCCAGCGCCGGAGGTCGAGCCCGGCCGCATCGGCGGCGCCGGCGGGCGCGAAGCCGCAGGCGACGAAGCCGAGCCGCCGGCTTTCCGCCCTTATTGCTTCCTCAAGGCTTTGCGCTTTATCCACGGCCTGCCTCTACATCGACGACGGCGGTTTTCGTAGGAATTTCAGTGCTTCGACAGGTATCGCAAATCGCGGCCGATGCCGCGCCCGCCGTCGAAGCGATCGACCTCGTCAAGGAGTTCGGCGAGACCCGCGCGGTCGACGGGGTCAGCCTGTCGGTGCCGCCGGGGACGATCTACGGCCTGCTCGGGCCGAACGGCGCAGGCAAGACGACGCTGCTCCGAATCCTGCTCGGGATCATCGATCCGTCGAGCGGCACGCGCCGGCTGCTCGGCCGCGAGCGTCCGCTCGATGCCGCGCCCGAGGTCGGCTATTTGCCCGAAGAGCGCGGCCTCTATCCGGCGATGCACGCGCGGGACGCGATCGCCTTCATGGGCGCGCTGCGCGGAGTCCCGCTTGGCGAGGGCCGCCGCCGCGCCGACCGATTGCTCGCCGACCACGGCCTCGGCGACTGGGCGAGAAGGCCGATCCGCAACCTCTCCAAGGGCATGGCGCAGACGGTCCAGCTGCTGGGCACGATCGTCAACCGGCCGCGCCTCGTCATTCTCGACGAGCCCTTCGCCGGGCTCGACGCGATCAACCAGGCGCGCCTCGAGGAGCTGATCCGCCGCGAGGCGCGCGAGGGCGCGACGATCATTTTCTCGACCCACGTGATCGCCCATGCCGAGCGGCTGTGCGAGCGGATCGCGATCATCGCCGCGGGCAGGCGCGTGTTCGAAGGCAGCGTCGATGACGCGCGCGGCCGCCTTCGCCCGATCGTCCGGCTGCGCACGCGGTCGGCCGACGGGCCGTGGCGCTCGGCGATCCCCGGCGATGCGCGCCGCCAAAGCGACGAATGGGTGTTCGAGCTGCCGGAGGGCGGCCCCGAGCCCCTGCTCAAGGCGCTGATCGACGGCGGCGCGGGGATCGAGACGCTGGCGATCGAGCGGCCCGGACTGCACGACGCCTTCGTCGCCATCGCCGGCGATGCCGCGGCGGCGGCGATGGGCCGCGAGGTGCCGGCCTGATGCGCCTGCTCCGGTCCGCCTTCGTCATCGCCCGGCGCGACTTCGCCGCGACGGTGCTGTCCAAGGCCTTCATCTTCTTTCTGCTGGGGCCATTGTTCCCGCTGCTCCTCGGCGGCGTGTTCGCCGGCATTGGCACCCGCGCCGCGACGCAGACCGCGCAGCCGGTCGTGGCGGTCGTCGCGAACCCCGACGACTTCGCCCGGCTATCGGCGGCGCGCGAGCGGCTCGCCGGCGCGGCGCGCAATGCCTCGGTGGTCCGCCTGTCGCAATTCCCGGCCGAGCTGGCGAACGATCCGCGCAAGCTGCGCTCGCTGATCCGCGGACCCGTCGATGCGGTGCTGACCGACGCCTTCGTGGAGCCGCGCGTGCTCGGCGCGGTGGGCGCCGACGGCCAGACGGTCCGGCAGCTGCGCCTGATCATCAACGACGCGCGCGGCGCGCGGATTGAGGCGCCGCAAATCGCCGTCACCCGCACGCCAGGCACGGTGGGGACCTTGACCAAGGAGCGCGCGCTGACCGGCCAGATCGGCCAGATGCTGCTGTTCTTCCTCACCATCCTCTTGTCGGGCATGGTCATGTCCCAGCTGATCGAGGAGAAATCGAACAAGATCATCGAGGTCGTCGCCGCGGCGGTGCCGATCGATGCCCTGTTCATCGGCAAATTGTTCGCGATGCTCGCCGCCTCGGTGCTCGGAATTTTCGTCTGGGTGGGCACCGGCGCCGTCCTGATCCAGATGATCACGCACGGCGGCGTGCAGAATCTGCCCGCGCCGGCGCTCGGCTGGCCGGCGTTCCTCGCCCTCGGAATCGTTTATTTCGCGATGAACTATCTGCTGCTGGGCGCGGTGTTCCTGGCGATCGGCGCGCAGGCGTCGACGGTGCGCGAAGTGCAGACGATGTCGATGCCGGTGACCTTCATCCAGGTGCTGATCTTCGGCTTCGCGGCGTCCGCCATCGGCGCCTTCAACTCGCCCGAAGGGCTGGCTGCGGCGGTGTTTCCCTTGTCCTCGCCGATGGTGATGCTCGCCCGCGCCGCCGAATTGCCCGGCTGGTGGCCGCACGTCGCGGCGATCGCCTGGCAGGTGCTGTGGGTCGCGCTGATCCTGAAGGTCGGGGCCAGCATGTTCCGCAAGACCGTGCTCAAGTCCGGCCCGCGAACGCGTTGGTGGAAGCGCAGGTCCGTGGCATAAAGCCCGCGCGCAGGGGGGCTGTGCGTGATGATCCTGTTCAAGCGCGTCGGGGAATCGTTCCGCCACATCGAGGACCGCGAGTGGCTGCTGCTCGTCCTCGAAACGCTCGGCGTGCTGATCGGAATTTTGCTGGCGTTCGAGCTTCAGGAATGGGCGAGCAATCGCGCCTACGCCGCGAAGCACCACGAAATGATGGACCGCCTGTTCGAGGAATCGGAGCAGGACGTCGGGTCATTGCGCGATATTCGCGACCTCCTGCTCGCGCAGAGCAAGGCGGAGGTGGACTTCGCGACCGAGCTCAGCGCCGGCAAATGCCCGCCTGAGGCGAAGTGGACCGCCGTCGGTACCGTGCAGATGCTACCGTCGTTCGACCTCCCGCGATCCGTCTACACCGAGCTGATGGGGTCCGGCGGCCTCGCGTCGATCCCGGATCCGCGCGTCCGCAAGACCATCGCTTTGTTCAATTCGGAGCTGGCCTGGTCCGAAGGCCAGATCGACTATTTCCGCGGGCACAGGCCGGACCCGGTCCCCGTCTCGGACCGCCGAATCCGCCTGCGCTACGATCCCGCTGCCGACGAGCCCGAAGTCGCCGAATACGACCGCGCCGCCCTCTGCGCCGATCCGGTGTTCCGCAATGAAATGGTCAGCGCCGCGCGCAACCACAGGGTTTTCGCCAGCTATCACGACGGCGTCACGGGCTGGGCGATCACCATGTGCGGCGCGCTCGGCGAAAGCATCGGCCGCCGTTGCGAGCCGGCATTCGGTGGCCCGCTCAAGGGAGAGGATGTCGCGACGCTCAAGAAGGCGATCGCGAGGATGCACAAGCCGGTCTAGCCGATCGCTTCCCGCGCCATCTCGGTCAGCTTCGCCATCAGCGCGCGGTGTGGGAAGGGGCCGTGGCTAATGCGCGCCACGCCCGCGTCGGCCCAGGCCTTCTTGTCCGGCGCTCCGGGGAAGGCGATGACGTTCAAGGGCAACGGCACCTCGCGCACCACGCGCTCGATCTGCGCCGGCTCGGACAGGCGCGGGACGAAGAAGCCGCTCGCGCCGGCGCCGGCGAAGGCCTTGCCGCGCTCGACCACCTGGCCGACCAGCGCATCGTCATAGGTCTGAGTCTTCAGGAACAGGTCGGTCCGCGCATTGATGTAGAAATCGCCGCCGACCGCGCGGCGGATCGCGGCGATCCGCTTCACTTGCAGGTCGAGCGGGTGCAGCCCCTCGCCGCCGATCACCTGGTCCTCGAAATTGCAGCCGACCGCGCCGGTCTCCTTGAGCCGGGCGACGTTCGCGGCGCCTTCCTCCGGATCGATCGAATAAGCGCTTTCGAAATCGACCGTCAGCGGCAGGTCGACCGCCTCGACGATCCGCTTCGCGTTGGCGAACACAAAATCGAGCGGGACCTGCTGGCCGTCGCCGAAGCCCGCCGCGTCGCCGACCGGGTGGCTGCCCGTGGCAAGCGCCTTCGCGCCCGCCGCCGCGACCGCCTGGGCGCTGCCGACGTCCCAGATGTTGTAGAGCACGACCGGGTCGCCCGGCACGTGCAGCGCGGCGAAGGTCTCGAACTTGCTCGCCATCACACGCGGTCCGGGTAGATCGGGTGGATGTCGACCGGGATGTGGGTCATCGTTCCGGTAACCTGCTTCGCCTCGGCGTCCATCACCGCCCACTTGGCGAGGAACGCCTTGGTGCCGTCGTAATCGCCCGTCGCCTGCAAGCGGATGATGTCGGCTACCAGCGCGCGGATGCCGGCATCGAGCCTGGCCGGGTCGATGCGGAAGCGCCTGGCCTCGGCATCCCACACGATCCCGCCCTTGTCGCGCAGATAACGGTATTGCATCGCCGCGCCCTTGCCGTGGGCGTCTGTGTCCCCGAAGCGCATCGCCCGGAACAGGCCGGCGACATAAGCGGCGCGGATCTGCGGTTTCTCGGCGGCGGGAAGCACGCCTTTGTCCATCATGAACAGCACGTTGTAGGCGCCCATCACGTCGGCCTTGGCTTCCTCGAAGCCGCTGCCGACGTCCTTCAACGCCTTGTCGACCGTGGTCTTCTGGCCGTTCACCGTGATCGATCCCGGCCCGAGGCTGTGGCTGAGCTCGTGGAACAACGTCTCCAGGTACATGTAGCGCTTGTTCACGTTGGCCGCCTGCTCGGGGACGAGCACCAGCGGCGCCATGGGCTTCAGGATCATGTCGTATTTGGCGCCGAGCACGTTCTGCAGGATCACCTTCTTCGCGCCCTTGGCCTCGCGCACGCGCTCGTCGTTGGGCAGGTTGAAGGCGACGGTCTGGATGCCGTGGTTGCTGTCGCCGCCGGCGTGGATCTGGTCGCCGACCGAAATCGGCGATTCGAACCCGCGCTTGAAGTTCTTGTACTGCTCGTCCTCGGGCAGATTGGCTTCCATGTCGCGCAAGTGGCTCTTGTAGATGTCGAGCGCCGCCGATTCCTTGGGATTGCGCAGCACGACGAAGGCCTCGAACGCCGTTTTCGCGCCGTAGAGGGTGTCGGTGTAGGTCTCATAGGGGCCGATGACGATCTCGATCGGCGTGTCCTTCAAATCCATCCACGCCAGCTCCGACTCGAAATAATCGTCGGTCCGAAACGCCTTGGCCCGCAGGCTCAGGAATTTCTTGAGGCTGGCATTGCTGGTCGTCGCGGCCGCTTTCTCGAGCAGCTGGGCGGCGGGCTCGAGCCACTGCTTGTATTCGACCGAATAAGGCACCGCGACCAGCCGGTCGCCCTGCCGCTTGACCACCGTGTACGGGCTGGTCAGCGCCTTGGCCTGGTCGGGGTGCTCGGCCAGATATTTGTCGAAGTCCGCCTTGGTCAGGCCGGCGGGATAGAAACCGCCGCCGACCGGGCGGGCGGCATTGCCGTAGAAGGGCTTGTCTTCGTCGCTCTCGTCCCACGGCCCCATGAACGTGTCGAAGCGGTCGAGCATGGCCTTGTCGCCGCTTTTGGCGATTTCCTCGCGGACGCGCGGGTTGTCGGCCGAGGCCTGGCGCAGATAGATCGGGTTCATCAGGTCCGCGGCCTGGATCAGCAGGTTGACGACCGTGCGATCCTCGTCGGTCAAATAGCTGGTGTCGGGGTGCATCTCGATCCGGGCGAGGCGGTCGCTCGGCGTCTGCTCCGAGCCCCCCGCTTCGCCGGATGCGGCGTTCTGCTGGTTGGTGACGGCCGCCTGGCAGGCGGCGAGCGAGAGCGCGGCGGTCGCCGCGAGCAGCCAGGTCTTGGTCATGCGGCGCGCTCTAGCAGCCGCGTGGCCGCGCCCGCAATCGCAAGCCGCTGGCGCGGCGCACCGCGCTCGATTATCGCGCGCCGCCGTGGACCTGGCTCTTTCCAACCCGGGACTGCTCGACGGTTTGAGCGAGCCGGCGCTGATCGCCGCCGGCGGGCGCGTGCGCGCCGCCAACGCCGCCGCTCGCGCCTTGCTCGGGCAGGCGATCGATGGCGCTCCGCTCGACCAGGTGATTGTGCACCCCGGCGCGATCGAGGCGCTCGAGCGTTCGCCGGGCGAGCTGGACGACGAAGTCGAGCTTACCGGGCTGGGCACGTCGCGCCGCCACTGGCTGATGCGGGTGGCGCCGCTCGCCGGCGGCTCGGTGCTGATCCGCTTCCTCGACCGGAGCGAAGCCCGCGCCGCCGAGCAGATGCGCGTCGATTTCGTCGCCAATGCCAGCCACGAGCTGCGCACCCCGCTCGCCACCTTGATCGGCTACACCGAAACGCTGCGCGAACGGTCCGACGAGATCGACCCGGAAACGCGCGAGCGCTTCCTCTCGGTGGTCCACGACGAGGCCAATCGCATGCAGCGCGTGGTCGAGGACCTGATCTCCCTGTCGCGCATCGAGGCCGAGAAGTTCATCGCGCCGACGGATGCCGTCGCGGTCGCGCCGCTGATCGAGCAGGCGGTCGCCGGCGCGCGGCGGATGGCCGACGAGCGCGGGTCCGAGCTGGTCGCGAGCCTCGCTCCCCGGCTGCCCGACATCGCCGCCGACCGTGGCCAGATCCTCCAGCTCCTCGATAACCTGCTGACCAACGCGCTGCGCTATGGCGAGCCCGGCACGCCGGTCACCATCAGCGCGGCCCCGGAAGGTCCGATGGTGCGCTTCTCGGTCGCCGATGAGGGGGAAGGCATCGCTCCGGAGCACATCGTCCGGGTGACCGAGCGATTCTACCGCGTCGACACCAGCCGCAGCCGCTCGCTCGGGGGGACCGGGCTCGGCCTGTCGATCGTCAAGCATGTCGTCGAGCGCCACCGCGGCCGGCTCGCCATCGACAGCGTCGTCGGGCAGGGCACGACGGTCCACGTGCTGCTTCCCGCGGCGCTTTCATGAAAGTGTCACGGGCGGCGGCTAGGCGGGCGTGGTGGCGGTGACCAAGCCGAGACTCCTGCTGGTCGAAGACGACCGCGCGCTCGCCGACCTCCTGGTCTGGCATTTCGCGCGCGAGGGCTATGACATCGTCCGCACCGCCGACGGGGACGAGGCGCTGTTGCTCGCGGAGGAACGGACTCCCGACCTCGTCATCCTCGACTGGATGATCGAGGGCGTGAGCGGGATCGAGGTCTGCCGGCGGCTGCGCCGACGCGCCTCGACTGCCGCGGTGCCGATCATCATGCTGACGGCGCGGGGCGAGGAAGCCGACCGCATTCGCGGGCTCGAAACGGGCGCCGACGATTATGTGACCAAGCCATTCAGCCCGCGCGAGCTGCTGGCGCGCGTCGGCGCGGTGTTGCGCCGAGTCCGCCCGGCGCTCGCCGGCGAGACGCTGGCCTACGCCGACCTCGAGATGGACGTCGAGGCGCACCGCGTCCGCCGCGCCGGCAAGGCGGTCGATCTCGGCCCGACCGAATATCGGCTGCTGCGCCACCTGATGGAGAATCCGGGCCGCGTCTTCTCGCGCGAGCGCCTGCTCGACGCGGTCTGGGCGCACGACGCCGACATCGATCCGCGAACCGTCGACGTTCATGTCCGCCGGCTGCGCAAGGCGTTGAACGCCGGCGGCTCGCCGGACGTGATCCGCACCGTCCGCTCGGCCGGCTATTCGCTCGACGACAACGCCTGACGCGCTGTCACAAAACTATCACGCAACCGTCAGCAACTCGCAGCCAAAGCCTGCGATCGCAATGCCATGACAGAGACGGAGATGCGGGTGCCGTTGCCGACGCAGGCGCGCTGGACTAAGCCCCGGCGCAGCAACTCGGGGGGTTTCATGTTCGCTTGGTTCCAGCGCTTGCTACCCCAGAGAGGCGATTTTTTCGGAATGTTCGAGGCGCACGCCGCGACGATCGTCGGGGCGGCCGAGGCGATGACCAAGCTGGTCGACGGGGGCAAGGCGCACAAGGAATATATCACCGAGATCCACCGTCGCGAGCACCAGGCGGACGACATCATCCGCCAGGTGCTGACGACCGTTCGCCGGACCTTCCTGACCCCGTTCGACCGCGGCGCAATCACCTCGCTGATCGGGGCGATGGACGACGCGATCGACGAAATGCAGTCGACCGCGCGGGCGATCGACGTCTACGCGCTGGCGACGTTCGAGCCGGAGATGCGGGCGATGGTCGTGATGATCGCCGAGGCAGCCGCGCTCACCGCCGAAGCGATGCCCCTGCTGCGCAACATCAGCCGCAACGGCACGCGCATCCACGAGATCACCGAGAAGATGGTCGAGCTCGAAGGCGACGCCGACGACGTTCACGCGTCGGGCCTCAAAAAGGCCTTCCAGGAGCTGTCCGACAAGCCGATGCAGTTCATCGTCGCGCGCGAAATCTACAAGCATCTCGAACGGATCACCGACGCGTTCGAGGATGTCGCGAACGAGATCGACGGCATCGTCATCGACAACGCCTGAGGCCAGCCGCCGATGCATTCACTCGCGCTGCCGCTGCTGATCGGCCTGATCGCGATCGCGCTCGCGTTCGATTTCCTCAACGGGCTCCACGACGCCGCCAACTCGATCGCCACGGTCGTCGCGACCCGACTGATCAGCCCGGTCGGCGCGGTTGCCTTCGCCGCTTTCTTCAACTTCTCGGCCTACTTCCTCGCGCTTCAATGGCCGGCGCTGCACAAGGTCGCGGACACCATCGGCAAGGGCCTGATCGACAAGGACCTGGTCACTCCAGGGGTGGTGTTCGGAGCGCTGATCGGCGCGATGTTCTGGAACATCGTCACCTGGGCGAAGGGCATCCCGTCCTCCTCCAGCCACGCGCTGGTCGGCGGCATCATCGGCGCCGGAGTCACCCATGCCGGTCTCGGCGGCGTCCAGTGGACCGGGCTCAACAAGACCCTGGTCGCGATCGTCCTGTCGCCGCTCCTCGGGCTGATCCTGACCATGGCGATCATGCTGGCGACGAGCTGGCTGGGCGTGCGCGCCAGCGCGCGGGGCGCCGAGCGGACGTTCCGCGCGCTGCACCTCGTCTCGGCCGGCGCCTATTCGCTCGGCCACGGCCTCAACGACGCTCAGAAGACGATGGGGATCATCGCCGTCCTGCTCTATTCGACCGGCTATCTGCACGGCGAGTTCCACGTCCCGCACTGGGTGGCGCTGAGCTGCTATGTCGCGATCGGCCTCGGCACGCTGACCGGCGGCTGGCGAATCATCGAGACCATGGGCACGCGCATCACCAAGCTGAACCAGCACCAGGGGTTCAGCGCGTCGGCCGGCGGATCGGTCATGCTGTTCGCCGCCTCCTATCTCGGCATCCCGGTGTCGACCACGCACACGATCACCGGCTGTGTGATCGGCGCGGGCGCCGCGCGGCGCGCCTCGGCGGTGCGCTGGGGAGTCGCCGGGAACGTGATGATCGCGTGGGTGATCACCATCCCCGCATCGGCCGCGGTCGGCGCCTTGTTCTACTGGCTGACGACCTTGTTCTAGGTTCAGGGCACAGAATCGGAGACTTCATGCTCGACCTGCCACCGCCGGTCCCGGCGATCGAGTTCAACCTTGCCAGCCGCGGCATTTCCAAGGGCCTTGCGCAGACCAAGGGCCCGCAGCTGCTGGTGCGCGGCGAGCTCGGCTTCGGCCGGGTCTATCTCGGCGCCTATGCCAAGAACGTGACGTCGTCCTCCGCGGAGGGCGAGGCGGCGGCCTCGATCGGCGTCCGCACGTCGGCCGCCGGTCTCGACGTATCGGCGAGCGCGGCGTGGAAGCGCGCGATCGAGCCCGCGCCGGGCTCGGACGTCAACGCGCTGGAGGTCAATGGCACCATCAGCCACAAGGGCCGCGTGACCCCGAAGCTCTCGATCACCTGGAGCCCCGACGACGTCGGCTCGACGCGCCATACCGTCTTCGCCGAGGCGGGCGCGAGCTACAAGATCGCCAGGGCGTGGACGGCGAGCGCGGCGCTCGGCCGGCGCGAGCGCGGCGGCGGACCCGATTACACTGCCTGGAATGCCGGGATCGCCTGGTCGCCGGCGAAGCCGGTCACGCTCGACCTGCGCTATTACGACACCGACCACGGCGGCGAGCAGCCGTATCGTGCGCGCGGCGTGGTTTCGGCCCGGGTGCGGTTCTAGCCAGCGCGGAAACAAACCTCCCCGGCGAGGCGTTAACCGGGCTCAACAGAGGGTCCGTCATGCGTAAGCTTGCTGTCGCCGCCGCGGCGCTTTCGGCGCTTTCCATTCTCCCCGGGTGCAAGACCGCTTCCTCCGCCGCCGACGGCGTCAAAAGCGCCGGGTCGGCCGTCGTCGACGGCGTCTCCAGCGTGCCCTCGCTGGTCAACGTCAACTTGTCGAACGTGCTCAACGACCTCGCGCTCGACCTCAAGATCGACAAGGCCAACATCCCGATCAACGCGCAGATCCCGATCTCGATCGCCGCCAATGTCTGCGGCGTGTCGATCAACATATTGTCGATCGGGGCCGGCGGCGGCTCGAGCGACGGCTGCACCGCGAACAGCATTTCGCCCGAGCTCAAGCAATATATTCAGCAGCAACTCGCGGCCAACGGGTCGGTCGGCGGCGGCGCCCAAACCACGACGCCGACGACGACAAGCCCGACTGTGACAACGACGCCGCCCGTCAGTCCGCCGACCACGCCGACGCAGGAAACGCAGCCGGCGACGGACGATCCCGGCACGACGCCGCACAGCTGATTGAACAGGCCGAACAGGAGAGATCGATGAGCGTGAGTTCATGGAAAGTCGGCGCGGTGGCCGCGGCGGCCGCAATTCTCGTCATTGCCGGGTGCAAGTCGGATCAGGCGGCGGCCCCGGCCAGCGCCGGCGAAGTCAGCGCCGGCACCACCTCGGGCGGCACGGGCGGCTCGGGCGGCGGCGCCGGGACCAGCATCCCGACCCTGGTCAACGTCAGCCTGCAGAATGTGCTCAACGACCTGTCAGTGTCGCTCCAGGTCAACCGCGACAACATCCCGGTGACCGCGCAGGTGCCGATCGACGTCGCCGCCAACGTCTGCGGCGTCTCGGTCAGCGCGCTCGCCGCCTCGATCGCCAGCGGCCAGGCGGGCTGCACGGCGACGACCACCACGCCGCAGCTGACCCAGGCGGTGCAGCAGCAGATCGCGTCGGGCGGCTCGGTCGGCGGCGGCGATCAGTCGATGGGCGGCACCAACAACATGATCTGACCCGCCTCAGGGCGCGGCGGGAACGAACAGGCCCTGGAGCGCGGCGCGCACGTCGTCGATCGTATACGGCTTCTGCAGCCGCGCCCGGTTGTCCCATTTGTCGGGCATCGTCCAGTCGGCGTAGCCGCTGGTCAGAACGAACGGCACGTTTTGCGCGTCGAGCGCCTCGCACAGCGGGAACACGCGCTCGCCGCGGATGTGGAGGTCCATCAGCGCCGCGTCGATCGGCTCGGACTCGATGAGCTCGCGGCCCACCGCGAGGTTGGCCGCCGGCCCGACCACTTCGCAGCCGAGCTCGGCAAGCAAATCGGCGGTGAACGGCGCGACGACCGGCGAATCCTCGACGACGAGGATGCGCTTTCCCGAAAGGCCGGCGGCCGGGCCGGGCCTCGGACGCACCTTAGTGGACGAACCTCGCGACGACATCGCGGTACGAACGCGAAACCTTCACTTGCGCTCCCGAATCGAGCACCAGGAAGCATTCGCCGTTGGTGTGCGGCTTGACCTGCCGGACCAGGTCGAGGTTGACGATGGTCGAGCGGTGGACGCGCTGGAAGCGGCGCGGGTCGAGCCGTTTCTCGAGATCCTTCATCGTCTCGCGCAGGATCAGCGTGTTGTCGCCGGTCTGGATGCACATATAGTCGCCGGCGGCGTCGATCCGCTCGATCGTGTCGACGTCCACCCGGAAAATCTGCCCTTGGTCCTTGATGTTGATCATCCGCTCGTAGCGGTTGGGCGACGGGCCTTCGGGCGACGCGTCGGCGAGCTCCTCGGCCGCTTGCGGCGCGTGCTGCTCGAGCGCTTCCTTCAGCCGCTCGGCTTCCTCCGCGCTGCGCTTCTCGGCGAGCCGCTGGCGGACCCGTTCCATGGTCGAGGACAGCCGGTCCTCGTCGACCGGCTTCATCAGATAATCCACCGCCTGCGCGTCGAACGCGCGCAGCGCATGGTCGCCGAAGGCGGTGACGAACACGAACATCGGCGGCTCGACGTCCATCAGGCCCTGGATCACGGAAAATCCGTCGAATCCGGGCATCTGGATGTCGAGGAAGACGAGGTCGGGCTTGTGCGTCTTGATCTGGCGGATCGCCTCGCGGCCGTTGGCGGCGGTCGCGACCACTTCCACGTCCTCGTGCGCCTGCAGCCTCAGTTGCAGGCCCTGCGTGGCGAGCGGTTCGTCATCGACCAAAATGGTCCGGATGGTCATCAGGCCTTGTCTCCGGTTTCATAGGGAATTTCCAGGATAACGCTGAACCCCCCTTTGTCGTTCTTTCTGGTCTCGAAACGATGGGTTCCGCCATAGGCCTGCGACAGCCGGTCGCGAATGTTCGCCAGTCCGACGCCGGTCGAGGGGCTGGCGGCGAAATCGGCCCAATCGCCATTGCCGTTGTCCGCGACCTCGATCCGCACCGCCTGGCCTTCGCGCGTCGCGGTAATCCAGATATCGGCGCCGCTCTCGCTCGGTGTCACGGCATATTTGATCGCATTCTCGATCAGGGGCTGCAGCAGCAGCGAGGGCAGCCGCGCGCCGATCGTGTCCGGCTCGACCCGGAAATGCGGCCTCAAGCGGTCCTCGAAGCGCATTTTCTCGATTTCGAGGTAGAGCTTGAGCGTCTCTACCTCCTGCGCCAGCGTCACCTTGGCGGTCGGTTCGTTGGCGAGCGTGTAGCGCAGGAACGACGACAGCCGGGCCAGCATCGCGTTGGCGCGCTCGGTCTGCTTCAGCAGCACCAGCGTCGAGATCGAGTTCAACGTATTGAACAGGAAGTGCGGGTTGAGCTGATAGCGGAGCATCGTCAGCTGCGCGGTCGACGCCTGGCTCTCGAGCTTCTCGCGCTGGTCGATCTGCTCCTCGAGCAGCAGGAAGTAATTGATCCCGTAATAGAGCGCGGTCCACGCCGCGAGCAGCGAGAAGTTGAGCAGGATCGCGCCGAAATACTCGACTCCCATCGGCCGCGAGTTGGGCTTGAGGAAGGTCGCATAGCTCCATGTCTCGATGAACGAGAAGGCGCTGGACGCGAGGATCACCGCAAGCAGCGACAAGATCAGGGTCAGGACCGGCTTCATCTGGATCAGCCGCCGGAACAGCGACGCCAGCAGCAAAGTCAGCGAATAGCCGGTGGCGGTCAGCAGAAGCGTATGGACCAGCCAGATCCAGCCCATGCTGTTGGCGAAGCCGGACAGCGAGCGGAGGAAGAAATAGCCGCTCCAGCCGATCGACTGGAGGATCCAGAAGGCGCGGTTCTTGTCGTCGAAAAACGGCTGGTCGAGGCCGATCCCGCGTGCGATCGGCGCCGCCGGCGAGCGGATGTCCGCCGCGGCGTCGGCCGCGCGCCGCGGCGTCGAGGCCCGCCGGTCGAGGGTCGCGCTGTCGGTCGCCATCGCCATCGATATAGAAGGCCCCCGCGACCTTTGCGAGCGCGGGACTTGCATCGCCGCCGCTTCGCGCGGTAGCGGCACCGAAGCACGCGACCGGCGTTGCGCCTCCGTACGCCCTCAGAGGAACCTTGATGAAGCTGATCACGCGCGCGGCCCTGCTTGCCGCCCTCCTTCTCTCCGCCTGCAAGCAAAGCGAGCAAATCGGCAACAGCCTCGAGCCGCAGGCCGCCGAGGCGGCGGTCGCCCCGGTCCTGACCACGCCGGACGCCATCGACGCCCACAGCTTCGCGAAGCCGCTCGAGGCGCGGGTCACGCATGTCGCGCTCGACCTCACCGTCGATTTCGACGCCAGGCGGCTCGGCGGGACCGCCGTGCTCGACATCGACCGCAAGCCCGAGGCGAAGCAGATCGTGCTCGATGACAACGGGCTCGAGATCGCCGGCATCACCGACGGGTCCAAGCAACCGCTGCAATGGCAGGTCGGCGCCAGGGACCCCAACCTCGGGACCCCGCTGACCGTGGCGCTTCGGCCCGATACCAGGCGGCTGGTGATCAGCTATAAAAGCGCCCCCGAGGCCGGCGCGCTGCTGTGGCTGACGCCCGAGCAGACCGCCGGCAAGAAGGCGCCCTTCCTGTTCAGCCAGGGCGAATCGATCGAGAACCGAAGCTGGATCCCGACCCAGGATTCGCCGGGCATTCGCCAGACCTGGGAAGCGACGATTCACGTGCCCGCGGCAATGACGGTGGTGATGAGCGCGCCGCGCGCCGAGCAGCCGATCACCCAGGGCGGCGAAGGCGTGTTCAACTTCCGCATGGACCACAGCGTCGCGCCCTACATGATGGCGATCGCGGTCGGCGACTTGGCGTTCAAGCCGCTCGGTCCGCGGACCGGCGTCTGGGCCGAGCCGGCGACGCTTCCCGCCGCCGCGCGCGAGCTTGCCGACACCGAGAAGATGGTCGCCGCCGCCGAGAAGCTTTACGGCCCGTATCGCTGGGGCCGCTACGACATGCTGGTCTTGCCTCCATCGTTCCCGTTCGGCGGCATGGAAAACCCGACCATGACGTTTCTGACGCCGACCTTCATCGCCGGCGACAAGAGCCTCGTCAGCCTCGTCGCGCACGAGCTCGCGCACAGCTGGTCGGGCAATCTCGCGACCAACGCGACGTGGAACGATTTCTGGCTCAACGAGGGCATGACGACCTACGCCGAGCGCCGGATCGTCGAGGAGCTGTACGGCAAGAAGGCCGCCGACGAGCAGATCGCGCTCGGGATCGACGCGCTCAACAAGGCAATCGCCGAAAATGGCGGCCCGAACGGCCCCGACACCCGCCTGCACCTCGATCTCAAGGGTCGCCATCCCGACGACGGCCTGAGCGATATCGCTTACGAGAAAGGCGCGGCTTTCCTGCGCACGATCGAAACGATCGCCGGCCGCGACCGGTTCGACGCCTGGCTCAAGGGCTGGTTCGAGCGCCACGCGTTCCAGCCGGTGACCTCGGCGATCTTCCTCGCCGACCTCCGCGCCAACCTGGTCAAGGGCGACAAGGCGCTCGAAGAGCGGCTGCTGCTCGACCGCTGGGTCTACCAGCCGGGTATCCCGCCCAACATGGTGCGCCCGCCGGCGGGCACCTTCGCCGAGC
The DNA here is from genome assembly GCA_035717905.1 of Sphingomicrobium sp. Lineage (GTDB taxonomy): Bacteria > Pseudomonadota > Alphaproteobacteria > Sphingomonadales > Sphingomonadaceae > Sphingomicrobium. The sequence goes on from DASTID010000165.1 coordinate 28,467, forward strand.
AGGACAAGGCGTCCGCCGCGTTCGCCGGCGGAGCGCCGGCGCCGCGGGCGTGGGCGCAATGGACTACGGACGAGCGGTTGCGCTTCCTCAACCGGCTGCCCCGCAAATTGCCGAAGGCCCGCCTCGACGCGCTCCAATCGGCGTTCGATCTCAACGGCAGCGCGAACATGGAGATCCGCTTCGCCTGGCTCGATCTCGCGGTCGGCAATCGCTACGACCCGGCGCTCCCCTCGCTCGATCAGTTCCTGACCAGCCAGGGCCGCGGCAAGTTCGTCAGGCCGCTGATCACGGCGCTGGCAAAGGACAAGGCCTGGGGACGGCCCATCGCCAAGCGCGTCTATGCCGAGGCGCGCCCGCTTTACCACCCGTTGGTGACGCGCGACCTCGACGAGCTCCACCTCTAGACCCTCTTCCTTGACGGGAGAGGGAGGGGCCCAGGCCGAAGGCTTGGGACGGTGAGGGCGCGCATATCCCCGGCGTGGCGGAGCGCGATCGCTCCTTAACCGGCCTTAAACGCTCTTTTGCTACCTGCGTGACCACCACGTGGAACCGCGGGCGGATGTACGAAGCACCTGATCGCTATAAGCGCTTGATTTCGGCCCGCCTTCCCGGCGGGGAATCGGCCGGCCTCACAAATCGCGAGGCGGACGCCGAAAGCTCGCCGCTGCGCGACGTCCAATTGATTTCGCGCGCCCAGCTCGCGCCCTTCTTCGCCGCCGCCAATATCGTCGCGGCGCTGATGATGTGCGCCAATTTGTGGTCGCTGGTCCCTCCGACGATGCTGTTCCCTTGGGTGCTGGCCGTCGGCGGCGTCAACGTCGGCGCGATGCAGCTCGCCCGAACCCAGTCGATCACCTGCGTCGGCCGCTCCGGCCGCCGCGTGCCGATGTGGCTGATGATCGGCGAAGTCGCGATCCGCGCGGCCCTGTGGCTCAGCCTGCCCCTCTATTGCTTCACCTCGCTCGACGCGGGCTCGCAGGTCATCGCCGCCTCGATCACCGCCGGTCTTGGCGTCGGCGCGCTCGGCCTGGTGGTGGTTCCGCCGTGCGCGACGACGTGGATGATCGCCTTCACGCTCGGCGTCGGCGGCTCGCTTCTGCTCGGCCGGCACAGCATTCCGTTTCCGCACATGATCTCGATCCTGTTCACCATCGGCGTCGCCATCTTCGGCGTGCTCACGGTCGCGCGCTGGGCGTTCCACCAGCTCAAGACCAACGCCGACGTCGGCTCGCAAAGCGAGAGCGCGAGCCTGTTGCTCCAGGAATATGAGCAGCGCGGCGTCGGCTGGCTGTGGCAGGTCGATGCCGAGAACCGCGTAACCTACATCAGCTCGCGGATGAGCGCCCTGCTCGGCCGGCCGGCCGGCCAGTTGCTCGGCCATTCGCTCCCGGCGTTGCTCGGCGGCCACGCCGAGCTCGGCCGGGTGCTGCTCGAGCGGCAGCCGTTCATTTCGCTCGAAATGGAATTGAGCACCGCGCGCGGCACGCGCTGGATTTCGATCGCCGGCGACCCGATCGTCGACACCGCCGGACGCTTCGAGGGCTTCCGCGGGGTCGGCTCCGACATCACCGAAATCCGCCAGACGCAGGAGCGCCTGACCCATCTCGCCAATGTCGACGTCCTGTCGGGCCTGCCCAACCGCGGCCGCGTCCGGCAGCTGCTCGGCGAGGCGCTGCGCGCCGCGACCAGCGGCAATGTGCCGTGCGCGATCATGTTCCTCGACCTCGACGGGTTCAAGCCGGTCAACGACACCTTTGGCCACCCGAAGGGCGACGCCGTCCTGCGCGCGGTCGCCAAGCGGCTGATGGACGAGGTCGGCGACGATGGGCACGTCGGCCGCATGGGCGGCGACGAATTCGCGATCGTGGTCAACGACGCGCAGGGCCGCAAGAGCGTCGAGCATCTCGCCGATCGCATCATTGCCGCGATCAAGGAACCCTATCAGATCGACCAGACCGAAATCCGCATCGGCGTGTCGATCGGCTGCGCGTTCGGTCCGATCGACGGCGCGACGGTCGACGACCTGATCCTCAAGGCCGACCTCGCGCTGTACCAGGCGAAGGATGCCGGGCGCGGCTGCGCGCGCTATTTCTCGTCTGAGCTGCAGTCCGAGCAGGACGACCGCGTCCGGCTCGAGACCGATCTCCGGCAGGCGATCGCGTCGAAGCAGTTCCATTTGGCCTTCCAGCCGCTGATCAACGCCAAGACCCAGAAGCTGATCGGCTTCGAGGCGCTGATCCGCTGGAACCACCCGCAACGCGGCTTCGTCCCGCCCAACGTCTTCATCCCCGTCGCCGAGGAAAGCGGCCTGATGCCGACCATCGGCGAATGGGTGATCGACGAAGCCTGCCGCGCGGTCGCTTCGTGGCCGGAGCCGATCACCGTCGCACTCAACATCAGCCCCAAGCAGATCGTGCTGCCCAACCTGCCCAACGTGGTCAGCGAAGCCCTGGCGCGCTACCGGCTGCCCGGCAACCGCATCGAGCTCGAAGTGACCGAGGGCGTGTTCCTCGGCGACAACGGCTCGACGCTCGATGTGCTGAAGCGCCTGCGCGCGCTCGGCGTCGGCATCGCGCTCGACGACTTCGGCACCGGCTATTCGTCGATCGGCTATCTGAACAAAGCCGTGTTCCACAAGCTGAAGATCGACGGCAGCTTCGTCCGCGAGGCCGGTTCGCGACCCGAGAATGTCGCGATCATCCAGTCGATCGTCCAGCTCGCCAAGAGCTTCCGTATGTCGATCACCGCGGAAGGCGTCGAGACCGCCGAGGATTTCGAGCGCATGCGCGACCTCGGTTGCGACACCATCCAGGGCTATCTGTTCGGCAAGCCTTTGTCCTACGACCGCGCGAACCAGCTCGTGCTCGGGCTCGGCGCGAAGAAGATGGCGGGCTAGACTCCAGCGGCTGCAATCGCGCCGGCGGGATGTTATTTCTTGAGAAAGCTGCCGGCGAGGAACTCGTCGGCGCGGACCGCAAGCTCGGTCCGCGAGCTGACGCCGAGCTTCTCGAACACCGCGTGCAAGTAAACCTTGACCGTGCCTTCGGTCACTCCGAGCTCCTGCGCGATCTCGCGATTGCGCAAGCCCTGGCGGACGAAGCGGATCAGCTGCCGCTCGCGCGGTGCGAGCGCCGGCCTGGGGGTGTCGGCGAAGGCGTCGGACAGCTCCTGCACCCGCGTGCTTAGCTCGGGGTCGAGCCAGCTGCTTCCCGCGCTGACCCGGTCGAGGCATTCGAGCAGATAGGCGGGATCGGAGTTCTTGAGCACCATGCCGCGCACGCCGAGCGTCTGCGCCTCGATCAGCGACGCGTCGTCGATCGCGGCAGTCAGGATGACGATGCGCGGCGCGGAATCGGCGCCGCTGAGCTCGCGGACCACGTCCATGCCGCTTCCGGCGGGCATTTGCAGGTCGAGCAGCAGGATGTCGGGCCGCATCTCTTCGACGCGCCGCAACGCCTCTTCGCCCGAGGCCGCCGTCGCCGCGATCTCGAAGTGCGAATCGCGCAGCAGCACCTCGATCGCCGTGCGGATCATCGGATGGTCGTCGGCAAGCAGGATGCTGGTCATGCGGCCCTTCCGGAGATCGGGAGCGAGATCGAGACCTTGGTGACGCCCATGCCGCGCGACAGGTCGAGCACTCCGCCCGCGGCCGCGACGCGCTCGGCCATCGATCCGGGGAGCCGGCGGCCGCCGCCGCTCCTCGGATAAGCGGCGCCATCGTTGATGAAGTCGAGCCGCACCTCGTCATTCTCGCCCGCCAGGCGGATGCTGACGTTCTTCGCTCCGGCGTGGCGGACGGCGTTGGCGACCGCTTCGCGGACCAGTTGCTGGGCGTCGAAGTAGAGCGTCGTCGGGACGGTCATCGCGTTGCGCTCGGCGCTGAAGGTGCATTGCACGTCCCATTGGCGCGACAGCCTGGCGGCGAGCGCCTGGAGCTCTCGGCCGAGTTCGGCGAGCTCGATGTGCGAGCCGGTGCGTAGGGCGGTGATGAACGATCGCAGCTCGGTCTGCTCCTGAAGCATCAGCTCCTTCAATTCGTTGAGCTCGGGCGTGAGGGTGCGGCCGGTCGCTTCGGATCGCTTCATCGCCTCGAGCCGGAACGCCGCGCCGGCGAGGAACTGGACGACGCTGTCGTGAAGGTCGCGTGCGATCGCCAGCCGCGACCGCGCCTCGGCGCTGTCCTCGGCGGCGCGCATCAGCGCCTGGCGCTGGAGGTGCGTGGCGACGGCGATGGCGATTTCGGCACCGAGCTCGAGATGATCGATCGACAGCCCGCTGACCCGCTCGAGATAAAGCTGCCCCCGCGCGCCCTCGACCGCGAGCGGGATCGCCAGGCCCTCGTCGAGCTTCAGCGCGGCGAGAATCTGGGGGTCGACGTGCCCGGTGGGCGAAATCGGCCGCAGATTGCGGTTCGGGTCGCGCATCAGCGCGTGGCCCCTGCGCTGGTCGTAGAGGAACGGGGCCGCCGCCGCGGGCACGGCGCCGGCGCTTTCCAGCTTCGAGACGGTGAGCTCGCCGTCCATGATCACCAGCAGCGTCGCCCGGCTCTTGTGGGTCTTCGACCAGACCAGCGCGCCGGCCGAGGCGCGCGCCCCGGCCATCGCCGCGCGCAGGCTGCTCTCGAGCGGCGTCGGGTCGACGATCACCGCGTCGAGCATCGCGTCGGTCGGGCCGAGCAGCCGGACGCGCCACTGATTGACGCCGAACCAGATCAGGATCAGCGACAGGATGACCAGATAGCCGGTGCGCGCGATGAAGATGTCGGCGTCGAACTGGTTCTTGGCCGCGACCGCGGCGATGCCGGCGATGAAATAGAGCAGGGTGAGGAGCACGGCGCTGAGCGCGGTCGCGCGCCAGCCCCAGCGGATCGCCGCGGCCAGCAGGATGAAGATGAAGAACGGGAAGAACGGGCTGCGGTCGCCCTGCGTCAGATAGACCAGCGCGGTGAACCAGGCGATGTCGATCGCCAATGCCGGGCCGGCAAGGTTGGCATCGAGCCACCAGTTGCTCCACGTCGCGAGCAGCAGCGCGGCGGCGAGCGCGACATAGCCGATCAGCAGCGCATAAGTCTGGACCGGGAATTGCGCGGGCTGGGCGACGTCGACCCAGATGACCACCAGGAACAGGGTCGCGAGCAGCAATCGCCCAAGCGCGATCACCCGTCCCGACGCCAGCTGCAGCCCTCTCCCCACGCGCCGATCCTATCGCATCTGCACGAAACGAAACAGGCGGGGCGCATGCGGCGGCGCGATCACACTAACCATCGATAAGGTGAACTTTCGATATCTTCGCGCGCAGGTCCCGCCGGGCTACTCATGGCGCGGGTCTTCATAGACCTTCCCTTGGAGGAGCGCGGCCCCCGAGACCGCGCTCCTCTTTTTTGCTTCGTGCAGATCAGTAGCGGGCGAGGATGAAGGCGCGCGCGGCGCGATATTCCCGTGGGGTGACGCGCCCGTCGCCATCGCCGTCGGCGATCGTACGGAACTGGTCCGCCGCGGCATCGGCTTCGCTCGTCGACAGCAGCACGTCGTCGTCGCGGTCGTAATATTTGAGCGCCCAGTTCATCAGCACCCAGTCGCTTTCGAACAGCTCGGCGGCGCGCGGGTTCGGGACCGTGCTCGCCGGTGTCGGCGGCGGCGCGGCGGCCGCGGCGAGCAGGATTGCGATCGCAAGCGCCATGCCGCCTCAACGCACGAGCCGACGCCGCGTTCAGCCCTCGGGCGGCGCTTCCGGCGCAAACTGACGGCGCGCGGCTTAGGGCTTGAAACTACGCCGATATTCGGCCTAATTGCGCGCGATTGCCAACCACGGCCGATGTCCGCGGATTCGGAAAAGCTCGGGGCTCCGACCTTCCGCCGCTTGGCTGAGACCACGCTTGAGTTCTTCGCCTCCAACAGGGGAGAGTAGCGTGACTGGGTCGATGGTTCGTGCGGCGCTGCTGAGCAGCGCGTCATTGGTCGCGTCCGTGGCCGCGACCGCCTTCCTGCTTCCTTCGGCAGCCTCCGCGCAGACGGTGTGCACCGGCACGCCCGGAGCGACCGAGACCGACATCGAGTGCACCGACGGCGCGGCGGTCGTGGTCACCGGCACCACCGATCTGACGACGACGGTCAATGCCGCGCCTCAGGGGCTGTCACTCACCTCGGGAGCCGCGCAAACCACGACGCTTCAGCCCGGCCCTGACGGAGACACGGTCACCACCACCGGGTCGACCGGGATCTTCGCCAGTTCGGGCGGTTTGCTCACTCTCACGGCGCCGGACGTCAACGTGGCGACGACCAGCCTAGCGATCCCGATCGATTCCGTTCTTTTCACGGCGCCGATCCTGAATGCGACGCTCGGCGACATCACGAATAATTCGCTCAATTCATCCGCGCTGGAAATCTCCGTCCCGGGGGCGGTCACGGTAATAACCGGCGACTTGGCGACGACTCATCCGTTTTCGGGCCACGTGGTCAACGTGCCCGGCGGCGCCGGGCCGCTCTCTCTGACCACGGGCGACATCAGCGGCGTCGGCTCCAACGCGGCGGGCGTCTTTCTCCTGCGTTTCGGT
>DASTID010000166.1:0-6877 GCA_035717905.1 Sphingomicrobium sp.
GGCAAATACCTGACGCGCAAATTGTTCGTCGAAGTGGTGACCGACGGGCAGGGCTATTCCGCGACCCGCGTCGAATATCAGATGACGCGCTGGCTCTCGCTGCTGTCGACCGTCTCGACGATCGGCCGCACCAGCGCGAGCGTCCGTATTTCCAAGGATTATTAGCCGGCATTGCGACCGGCAATCCAGTTGCGCGGCTGGATTGCTTCGCTACGCTCGCAATGACGAACGGGGGGAGGCCACATGAAAAACTGGAACGTCCGCAAGATCGTCGTGCCGCCCGAGGCGATGCCCGAGGAGCATCGGCTGAAGAAGACCCTGTCGTGGCCGCATCTCATCTTCCTCGGTGTCGGCGCGATCGTCGGCACCGGCATCCTCGTGTTGATCGGCACCGCCGCGGGCAAGGCCGGCCCGGCGATGATGCTGAGCTTCGTCATCGCCGGGGTGATCTGCGCCGCGGCCGCGCTCGCTTACGCCGAGGTCGCGACGATGATCCCCGCGTCCGGTTCGGCCTACACCTATAGCTATGTCGTGTTCGGCGAGCTGCTCGCCTGGTTCGTCGGCTGGTCGCTGATCCTCGAATACAGCTTGGTGGTGAGCGCGGTTTCGGTCGGCTGGTCGGGCTATTTCTCGCCGCTGGTCGGCATTCCGCAAGAGCTTGCGACGGCGCCGCTCTTGGGCGGCGTGTTCAACTTCCCGGCGGTGTTCATCATCGCCGTGATCGCCGGCCTGCTGATCTACGGCATGCGCGAAAGCGCCACGCTCAACTCGATCCTGGTGGCCATCAAGATGCTCGCGCTGGCGATGTTCGTGGTGGTCGCGCTCAGCGTCTTCAACGCCGACAATTTTACGCCGTTCATGCCCTACGGCTTCGCCAAGAGCGGGCCTTCCGGGCAAGAGGTCGGGGTGATGGCGGCCGCGGCGATCATCTTCTTCGCTTTCTACGGGTTCGACGCCATCGCCACCGCCGCCGAAGAGGCCAAGAACCCGGGCCGCGACCTCGCGATCGGCATCGTCGGCTCGATGGTGCTGTGCGTCCTCATCTACATGGCGGTCGCGGCGGCGGCGATCGGCGCCGAACCTTACCAGCGGTTCGTCGATTCTCCCGAGCCGCTGGCGCTGATCCTGCGCGACATCGGCCAGCCGCTCGCCGCCAAGCTTCTCGCTCTGTCGGCTTCGGTCGGCCTGCCGACGGTGATCCTCGCCTTTTTCTACGGGCAGAGCCGGATCTTCCTGGCGATGTCGCGCGACGGGCTGCTTCCGCCGGCGCTGGCGCGCCTGTCGGGGCGGCGCAATCCCGTGCGGATCACCTTGTTCACGGCCGTCGTCGTCGGCGCGCTCGCCGGGCTCGTTCCGCTCAACGACCTCGTCGCGCTGGCCAATGCCGGCACGCTGACGGCGTTCATCGCGGTATGCGCGGCGATGCTGACCATGCGGCGGCGGCTGCCCGATGCGACGCGGCTGTTCCGCACGCCTTTGCCGTGGGTCACCGGCCTGATCGGAATCCTCGGCTGCGCATACCTCTTCTACAGCCTGCCGCGCTACACGCAGGAATGGTTCCTGCTATGGAACCTCGCCGGCCTAATCATCTATTTCCTGTTCGCGGCGGGAAGCGCGCATCGCACGCGAAGCGCGACCGGTGCTTAAGCAGACCGCGAAGCAACCATTCGGCCGCCTCAAGAGCATAATCGGCGGCTCGGCGGGCAACCTCGTCGAATGGTATGACTGGTACGCTTATTCGGTCCTGACGATCTATTTCGCGCCGGTCTTCTTCCCCAAAGAGTCGCCGACCGCGCAATTGCTCAGCGCCGCGGCGATCTTCGCGGTCGGCTTCTTCATGCGGCCCATCGGGGCCTGGCTGATGGGGATCTATTCCGACCGTCACGGGCGCAAGTCGGGCCTGGCCTTGTCGGTAGGCTTGATGGCCGGCGGATCGCTGCTCATCGCCGTGTCGCCAACCTATGCGAGCGCCGGGGCGGTGGCGCCCGCCGTCCTGGTCATTGCCCGAATGCTCCAGGGCCTTTCGGTCGGCGGCGAATATGGCGCGAGCGCCACCTATCTGTCGGAGCTGGCGACGCGCAATCGGCGCGCCTTCTGGGCCAGCTTTCAATATGTGACGATTATCGGCGGGCAATTGTTGGCGCTCGGCGTGGTGGTCGCGCTGCAGCTCGCGATGTCCGAGGCGCATCTCCAGGCCTGGGGCTGGCGCCTCGCTTTTGCAGTCGGCGCGCTGCTGGCGCTCGGCGTCTACGTTCTTCGAACGCGGCTCGCCGAAACCCCGTCATTCACGAACCAGTCCTCGGACCGGCCGAAGTCGAGCGCGCTCAACCTGTGGCGGCAACATCCGCGCGAGTTCCTGATCGTCGCAGCAATCACTGGCGGCGGGTCGGCAGCCTTCTATTCCTACACGACGTACATGCAGAAATTTCTTGTCAACACGAGCGGCATGTCGCGGCCGTCGGCCACGCTGGTGATGACGGTCGCGCTGCTGGTGTTCATGCTGATCCAGCCGTGGTGGGGACTCGCGGCCGACCGCTGGGGGCGAAAGCCGTTCCTCTATCTTTTCGGGTTCGGGGGCATGGTGATCACGGTGCCGGTGTTCACGGCGATCGGCCAGGCCTCCTCGCCGTTGGCCGCGCTCGCCCTGGTCCTCATCCCGCTCGTCGTGCTCGGCGGCTACACGTCGATTTCGGGCCTGGTGAAAGCCGAATTGTTTCCCGCCCACATCCGGACGCTCGGCGTCGCGCTCCCTTACGCGGTCGGCAACACGATTTTCGGCGGCACCGCCGAATATGCCGCGCTCTGGTTCAAGCAGGCCGGCGCCGAAAGCGGCTTCTATTGGTATCTGACCGCGATCATCGGGATGGCCGCAATCGCCTTCGTGATGCTGCCGGAGACCAAGCGCACCAGCCTGATCGTGGAGGATTGATGGCGGCCGAGGCCGACCGCGCGAACCCGCGCTTCTATCTGGCGATGGCGATCGCCGTCCTGCTGATCCCGGCGGCGCTCGGCAGCTCGACGACCATCTTCAACGACGGCGACGTCAGCTGGCACCTCGCGACCGGCCAGTGGATCCTCGAACACCGCGCGATCCCGCATACCGATCCCTTCTCCTTTACCTGGGCGGGCAAGCCGTGGGTGCCGATCGAATGGGGCGCCGAGGTCGCGATGGCACTGGCCTGGCGCGCGGCGGGCTATCCGGGGCTGGCGGCGCTCGCCACCGCGGCGTTGATGACGCTGCACGGCCTGGTATTTTTCAACGCGGCGCGCTTCGTCCGGCCGTGGATGGGCGCGGTCATCGTCGTGGCGATGGACGTCGTCCTGATCCCGATGATGCTGGTGCGCCCGCATCTGTTCGCCTGGGTGCTGATCGCCTTGTGGACCTGGCTGATGCTGCGCGCCCGCGAGCAGGCGCGCGCGCCGCCGCTCGCCGCCGCACTGCTGATGGTCGTCTGGGCGAACGTCCACGGCAGCTTCGTCATGGGCCTGGCGATCGCCGGTGCGTTCGGGCTCGAGGCGCTGCTGGCGAGCGAGGATCGCGCCAGGGCGCTGCGCGAATGGCTCATCTTCGGCATCGCGTGCCTGGCCGCGGTGTTCGTCAACGCCAACGGCATCGCCGGCGTGCTTCACCCGCTCAAGATCGCCAACCTAGCGATGCTGCCGCTGATCGACGAGTGGAAGCCGTCGAACCCCGCGGTCACGCCGTTCTTCTTCGCGATGCTCGCCGCGGCGCTGGTCCTGGTCCTGCTCAAGCGGCCGAAATTGCATCCGGTCCGCTGGCTGCTGCTCGCCGGTTTGCTCGTCCTCGCTCTGCTGCAGGTTCGGCATCAGGCGGTGCTGGCGATCGTCGCCGCCATCGTGCTCCCCACCGGATGTACGAAAAGCACGACGGTCGAGCACCGGACCGCGGCGCTGCTCGCCGCGGCTGCGGGCGCGCTGTTTGTCGCGATCCGCGCGGCGATGCCGGTCGCGTTGCCCTATACCGAGCCCAACCCGTGGAAGCTGATCGCGCATGTGCCGCCGCCGCTCCGCTCGGAGCCGGTTCTCAACGGCTATGCGATGGGCGGCCCGCTGATTCTCTCCGGCATTCGGCCCTATGTCGACGGGCGCGGTGACATGTACGGCGATGAGCTGGTGGTCGGCTACAAGCGCATCACGGAAGGCGATGCGGCGGCGCTGCAACAGGCGGTCGAGCGCTGGAACATCCGCTGGGCGATCCTGCCCAATCGCTATGCAAAGCTGATTGCCTTGCTCGACCGCTCGCCGGAGTGGCGGCGCATCTACAAGGACGAGGTCGGCGCGATCTACGTGCGCGCCTAGCGCTTCATGAAGCCCTCGAGCTCATCGCGGAGCTCGCCGAGCGACAGCCGGCCCCACTCGTCCGCCCAGGGCGAGTCCGGATCGGACGCCGTGCGCAGATATTCGGGCCGATCCCAGCGCTGCGGTGCAACCTCCGGAGTCGACTGCGCGAGGCGGCTGAGGTCGAACAGATCGTGGAACTTGAGTCCGACCTGGTCGCCGACGATCCACGCGACCGTCGCGAACACCGTCCCGGCCTCGCCGAGGTCGAGCAGCGGCTCGGAGCCGACGCGAAGCGGCGCTCCGCACTCGATGAGCGCGCCGGTGCTTGAGATGTTGCGCAGCCGGATCGGCGTCGTCTCGTAATCGTGATGCAAGGCGCCCGACCAGATCAGAGGGTGGCGCCGTTCGCGGCGATGCTCGTTCGCCTGCGGCGCAGCGTCATCCGCTTCGATCGCCACTTCGAACTCGACCTCGGGGAAGCTGCGCGCGATCGTCGCGCGAAGCAGCTCCGCCTGCTCGGCGACCGAGCAATCGAGCCGCGTCTCGTGCGCGAACTCGAGGCCGATGCGATTGCCCTTGAGCCAGCGCACGGCGCATTCGATCACGCCGCCCTCGCCGAGGTGAAGATCGAGCCGGTCCCACAGGCGCGGGTCGAGATCGCCGGCGATCATCGCGCCGCCGCCGGACAAGTTGATCAGGTCGACGAGGTGCGAAGTCCCGTCGTGGACGACCCGGACCTGCTCCTCGCTCAGGCGATGGCGGTCGGCGCCGCGGGTATTGCCGCGGCGATACTCGTCGCGCGCCACTTTGACGCTATTCAGCTTGTCGGTCTTCGCCCCCCCGGGCCGCTTCTTGCCGACAACCGGCGATGGGTCGGCCTCACCGCCGCCGAAAATCTTCGCACGGATGTTCATGCCTGCTCCGTTCGCCGCCTCGCGGCCGGTGATAGCCGCAAGAGGGTTACGGAATCGTGCACTCTATCCTTCCCTCGATTTCGAGGGGAGGGGACCATTGAACGCAGATTCAATGGTGGAGGGGTCTGTCGGTGCTGAAGGAGGCCCCTCCACCGCCTTTGGCGGTCCCTCTCCCCTGCATTTGCAGGGGAGGAAAGGCTAGGACGAATAATACATGTCGAACTCGACCGGGCTCGGCGTAGTCTCCCAGCGCATCACCTCTTCCCACTTGAGCTCCATGTAGGCGTCGATCTGGTCGTCGCTGAACACGTCACCCCGGGTCAGGAAGGCGCGGTCCTCTTGCAAATTGACCAGCGCCTCGCGCAGCGAGCCGCAGACGGTCGGCACGTTGACCAGCTCCTGCGGCGGCAGATCGTAGAGGTTCTTGTCCATTGGATCGCCGGGATGGATGCGGTTCTGGATTCCGTCGAGGCCGGCCATGAGCAGCGCCGAATAAGCGAGATAGGGGTTGGCGAGCGCGTCGGGGAAGCGGAACTCGACCCGCTTCGCTTTTTCGCCCGCGCCGTATGGGATGCGACACGAGGCCGAGCGGTTGCGGCTCGAATAAGCGAGCAGCACCGGCGCCTCGAAGCCGGGAACCAGACGCTTGTAGCTGTTAGTGGTCGGGTTGGTGAAGGCGTTGAGCGCGCGGGCGTGCTTGATCACCCCGCCGATGAAGTAGAGCGCGGTCTCGGACAGGCCCGCATAGCCGTTGCCAGCGAACAGCGGCTTCTTCGCCTTCCAGATCGACATGTGGGTGTGCATGCCCGAGCCGTTGTCCTTGGCGATCGGCTTGGGCATGAAGGTCGCGGTCTTGCCGTAGGCGTGGGCGACCATGTGCACGACATATTTGTAGATCTGCATGCGGTCGGCGGTCTCGACCAGGCTGCCGTAGGTCAGCCCCAGCTCATGCTGCGACGCGGCGACCTCGTGATGATGCTTGTCCATCGGCAGGCCCATCTCGAGCATCGTCGCGACCATCTCGCCGCGGATGTCCATCGCGCTGTCGACCGGCGCGACCGGGAAATAGCCGCCCTTGGCGCGCGGCCGGTGGGCGAGGTTGCCGCCGTCATATTCCCGGCCGCTGTTGGTCGGGAGCTCGATGTCGTCGATGCGGAAGCAGGACGCGTTGTAGCCGTCCTCGAAGCGGACGTCGTCGAACATGAAGAATTCCGCCTCCGGGCCGACGAACACCGTGTCGCCGGCGCCGCTCGCCTTGAGATAGGCTTCGGCGCGGGTCGCGGTGGAGCGCGGGTCACGGCCGTACAGCTCGCCGGTCGACGGCTCGACCACGTTGCAGAACAGGATCAGCATCGGCGTCGCGCTGAACGGGTCGACATATGCCGCGTCGAGATCGGGCTTGAGGATCATGTCGCTCTCGTTGATCGCCTTCCAGCCGGCGATCGAACTTCCGTCGAACATGAAGCCGTCGGTAAGCATGTCCTCGTCGATCACCTGGCTGGCCATCGTCAGATGCTGCCACTTGCCCTTGGGATCGGTGAATCGAAGATCGACCCACTCAATCTCCTCATCCTTGATCCGCGAAAGGATCTTGCCTGCGTCGTTGGCCATTGATGCGCGCTCCGTCGTCGTTCCCCGGCGAAGGCCGAGGTCCAGGAATT